>VAZL01000813.1 GCA_005883445.1 Alphaproteobacteria bacterium
AAATACTCGATGGCCACATCGCCGGGCGCCATTGGTTCGCGCTCGATCGTTTCACCATCGCCGACATTGCGCTCGGCTCGATCGTGAAGCGTTGCCTGGAGTTTCCGATCGAGCGGCCGGCCTATTCGGAGCTCGACCGCTGGCAGGCTGCGATCGATGCTCGGCCGGCCTTTGCGGTGGCGATCGGCGCCAAGCCGAGCGTGCTAACGCCAGCGGCCTAAAGGCGCACGAAACGGCCGCCCGATCGCCCGCAATGGTACCGACGGCGGACGTGCCGATTCGCGCAATGAAGCATCACCGCGGTCGATGCAACTGCGCGGGTGCGCGTGTGAACGTCCTGCGCCCCCGTTTGAAGGCGTAGAGCACGGGCACGAGCTCAGCGACCGCCATTTCCGAGTCGGTTGCATCGAGCACCACCAGGTCGGCAGTTCTGCCGGTTGCTACTCCATAGTCCTTTAGACGCATGAGTTGCGCCGGTCTGCGGGTGATCATGTCGAAGCATGATCTTATGTCGGTGCGTTTTCCAACCTGTGCGATGTTGGCGTAGAGATTCGCCATCCGCATCAGCGAGCAGTCGCCAAAGGGCGTAAAAGGATTGAGCACATTGTTCGATGAGAGTGAGCAATTGACGCCGTGGTGGATCAGCTTGTGCGCGGGAAGAACGCCACGTGTGTTGTTGTGATCGTGCTTATGGTGCCGACCCATCAGAAAGAGATCGGTCGAGGGTAAAACGGTCAAAGCGACCCCGGCACCGGAGAGCCGCTTGGCCATGGCCTCGAACTTGTCCATCTGGAGGCTTGTTGCCTTGGTCACGTGGCCGATCGCAACACGGCCGCCGTATTTGTATTGATCCGTGCGACGGCAGACGTGATCAACATCCATACCGTCGGCCGTCGGGCCGAAATCGAGATGCATGTCGATATCCACATCGAACTCACGCGCCATCTCGAACACTCGGTCAATCTGGCCGGGCGGGTTGCTGTCGGTATAGGGCGCGGCTCCGACCACCCGGCATCCCTGTTTGAGGCCTTCGACCATGAGTTCGTCGGTCCCTGGATTGTTGAGCAGCCCCTCCTGTGGAAAGACGCAAATTTCAAGGTCGATCGCCCAGGCGTAGTCCTTGATGAGTGGGCGCACCCCCTCGAGGCTGCGCAGCCCGACGACCGGGTCGACCTCCAAATGGGTGCGCATGTGCGTGGTGCCCTGGAGGATCGCCTTCTCCAGCGTACGCGTGGCACGCGCATTGACGTCCTCGGGCGTGAAAGCCTTTTTTGCCTTGGCAACCTCCCCGATCGCTTCCTCGAGATCGCCACGGTCGGAGGTGCAGCGGTCTAGAATGCAAGATTTGTCGAGATGGATATAAAGCCCGAAGTGACGAGCCGACCGCCGAGATCGATCGTTTCGGCCTGCGCTGCCAGCTCGGGCTCGATCGCGACGATCTTGCCGTTCTCGATCCCGATGTCGGTGGTACTGCGGTCGGCGTCAACGAGCCTCGCGCTCTTGAGAATGAGGTCCATAGCGTCCCTTCCTCCCTACGTCGCTCTTTCATGCTCGCCGAGATAGCTGCGAACGAGCGCTGGATCGGCGCGCAGGTCCGAGGCCGAGCCCGTATGCCTCACTATCCCTGACTGCAGCAGATAGGCACGGTCCGCCACGGAAAGCGCGAGGCCGGCCATCTGGTCGACGAGCAGGGTCGTCATCCCCTGTTCTCTGAGCTCAGCCAAAAGGTCGTAAAGCCCGTCCAAGAGGATTGGGGCCAGTCCGAGCGAGGGCTCATCCAGCAAAAGCACACGCGGTCGCGCGATCAGACCACGCGCGATCGCCAGCATCTGCTGCTCACCGCCCGAAAGTAGGCCTGCACGCTGATTTTGTCGCGACTTAAGCTGCGGGAATCGGTCGAGCAGTCGTTCCGTCATCTCGATCAAATCAGCCGACGGCCGGGCATAGGCACCAAGCTGCAGATTGTCGATCACGCTGAGCTCGGGAAAGACCTGGCGGCCCTCCGGCACGAGAACCAGTCCGCGCCGCGCAATCTGACTCGCCGTCTCCCTCGACGGGCCGGTTGAGCCCACTGAGTGCCCGCATTAGCGTCGATTTTCCAGCACCGTTGGCACCAAGGACGGCAACAAGCTCACCGGCGTCGACCTTGAGATTAATGTCGCGAATGACGCTCGCTGCGCCGTAGCCGGAACAAAGACCTTCGGTCGATATCACCGTCTCGCGGCCAGGCTCGAGGTCTCGCTTGCGACGACGGTCGGACGGGTTCTCATCGCCGAGATAGGCTTTGAGAACGCGCGGATCGGCAGCAACCTGTGCCGGGGGGCCTTCCGCGATCTTTGCGCCGGCATCAAGGACGATCACGCGGTTAGAAACGGACATCACGAGATTCATGTCGTGTTCGATCAAGATGACGGTGATGCCGGTGCGCGCGACCTTGCGGAGGAGGTCGCCAATGTGGGCGGTATCGCTGGGATCGAGTCCGGCCGCCGGCTCGTCCAGGGCCAATACGCTTGGTTGGATGGCCAGGGCGCGCGCTAGCTCGACGAGCCGCTTGTCCACGTGGGGCAAAGCCCCCGCCAACTGGTCGAGCGGAGCGCGGTACCCGACGAAGGCAAGAAGGCTCTCGGCAAGCTCTTGGTGGTCCAAATCGAGACCCCAGCAGAAGATGGTGCGAGCTTCGAGGCGGCCGCGTCGAAGCGCGATGAGAACATTGTCGAGAACTGTCATATGAGTGAACAGCTGAGTCGTTTGATATGTCCGCGCGATGCCCTGCTGTGCGATCGAATGCGTAGCGATCCGCGTAACGTCTGTTTTTCCCAGCCGGACGACACCGCTGTCCGGGCGATAGAAGCCGCACACGAGGTTGAGCACCGTGCTCTTCCCGGCTCCATTCGGTCCAATGATGCTCGTGATATCGCCCGGGCGCGCATCGAAGCAGAGGTTGTTTACCGCACGGACTCCACCGAAGTTCACGGACAGGTTGCTTGCACAAAGGCTGCGTCGGGCGCTGGCGGACAGGTAAGCCATCACATCCCGCCGTTGTGTTGCTACTGGGCTCCGCCTACGTTCTTTGATCAGGTCTGCTGCCAATCCGACGAAGCCACCGGGCGCTAGCCGCAGCACCAGCAGCAGCACGAGCCCGACGAAGAGCAGACGATATTGAGCAAGAAAAGAAAGGATCTCCGGCAGCAGCACAACGACCAGTGCTCCAACCAGCGGGCCGAGGAGTCGGTCGGCGCCGCCAATCATCACCACGAGTAGAAAGA
>VAZL01000814.1:0-2169 GCA_005883445.1 Alphaproteobacteria bacterium
CTCCGATGGCAGCAAACCTCGCGTGAGAAAGTCGAACTTTGTACTCACTAGCTCGTCTCCGACCTTTGCCGCGACGCGATGTTGTGAAAGACTGTAATCGCACATTGAAGGTAGCCCTCCTGCTGCAAACAGCCGGGATGGTCACACCACATCACGATGGCGATCGCGTGTCGACGGACGTCGCATGACGATCGACGGTCTGACCGGCCGCCACTCTCGCTCATCGAACACAGCCGCGCGCTTTGCGCTCTGCATCAGCAATTCGGGCAACCGTGGCATGCAAAAAGACATGCCGGACACCGAAAGGCGATATCGAACGAAATGTACTGGATATTCATTTTCGTGCCAATGATGGCGCGCAAAATCTAGAGATTTATGCCCGTTGCTTCCAATGGGAACAAAAGTCTTGCGTCCCTCAATTCGAATGCGTCGAGGAGTCGCACGCGTGACCGGGAAATCGCGCTCGGAGCCTATCGTCTCTGCTCGATTCTCCAGGGTTGCGTGGCCTTTTCCATGGCTCACTTGACGGTGCGCGGGAAGACCCTACGTGGATAGGTGGTGGGATGACCCTAGCGCGTGACCACCATGGGTGGGAGGCCTTGCTGCTTGGCGGGTAGCATTGAAGGCAAGCCTAATCGACACAAATTCAATCGAAAGGAGTGTGCGATGAAATTAACGTCCGCACAGGTCGAACGAACTCTGACCCAATTCCGAGGCGAGGCCATTCCTGACAACCATCCAGTGATTCCGCAGCTGAACAGCTTGTTCGGGGAGCACACGTTCTTCCTCGACCGCCACGGGCTCAACATCGTGGAGCCGGCCGAGGCCGGGGCCTCGGGTGCCCAGTCGGCCAAGGTGGTGAACGTTGCCAACTGGAGCGACGCCGATCCGAACCGGCTGGAGCCGCACGAACCCGAACCGACCGACGTTGTCGTCGCACTTGGATCCAAACACTGATCCACTATCGGCTATCGGCTGATTGCTTGCGGTGCGACGCGGCAACCGCCATGCGCGCTTCACCGAGCTGCCGATGCGACAGCTAACCGCCAGCGGCCCGCGGAAGGCAGGAAGGGCTAGATCAGCACAAGCGGCAAAGGCATTTCGCTTTTGCATCCATCGCTGGTTGACATGGTTCTCAAGTTTGCCAGAACCAAGCGTTGAGCGGGACGCCAACCTTCCGCGGCGCGGCAAGGGACAGCCGTAGGGAATGTGGCATGAAGACGATATTTCTCATCCGGCACGCGAAGTCGAGTTGGGATGACACCACGTTGCCCGACAAAGATCGGCCATTGAACGACCGCGGCAAGCGCGACGCGCCGAAGATGGGCAAGCGATTAGCGAAGCGCGATGTGAAGCCCGATTTGATCCTGTCGAGTCCGGCGAAGCGCGCGCTCACGACGGCGGAGATCATTGCCAAGAAGCTCGATTACAAGCTCAAGGATATCGTGGTGGATGATCGGCTGTATGCCGGCGCGGTGCATGACCTGCTCAACGTGATTCACAAGCTCGGCGACAAGCCGAAGCGCGTGATACTTTTTGGCCATAACCCCGAGTTGACCGAGTTCGCGCATCGCCTCTCAAGCGAGATCACCCACATGCCGACGTGTGCTGTCGCCGAGTTTAGGTTCAATGCGAAGTCGTGGTCACACCTCGGTAAGACCAAGCTCGCAAAAGTGGTGCTCGACTATCCAAAGAAATCGTAGCTGCTTTACCAACGCCTTGATTTCCGCGTCGTCCCGACCCGCGGCAAGAGGATGGCGGATCGCCTGGTTCCGGTGCCCTTATTGGAACGGCTAATCAGTCCAGCGTTCGCCTTATATGTCAGCGCGGGCCGACAGGTAGCGACAGAAAACAGTCCAGCACCGGCGAAGGGGCCGGGCACACCGTGCTTATGAGGCTGAAATAGGCGGCCTCAAGCATTTGGCGAAAATCTGTAGACAGCTGCCGGCAACTAATGCTTTTCTTCTTCCCCCATTGATGGCTCGCGTCGCTCACCGGCAGTTGCGTGGTGAATTTACGATAACTCGGCGGACGCGGCTGGCAGAAAAAGACCCCGCGGTGAGCGCGGGGCCGATCAGGTTAGTACCAGAGTGGTTCGTTATAGTACTTGTACACTCTTTCGTCGTTCGTGCGGTTGCTCCAGTCCCAGTCCGTCGATCGACTGAACTT
>VAZL01000814.1:2196-3647 GCA_005883445.1 Alphaproteobacteria bacterium
TGGGTAGTAGTCCTCTCCCATGCCCAAAAATCCGCCGAACGAAACCACGGCGTAGGCAACCTTACCGCTGATCTTGTCAATCATCACCCGCTGAACGCTTCCGATTTTCTTTTTGTCGGCGCCGTAAACCGCTGTTCCCTCCACCTTGTCACTTCCAATCAGCGATACGGTTTCACGACGATCGCTAACCGTCGTAGTCATTCGTTGCCTCCTTTGTTAGGCGAGCCTCCCGACTTATGGGGATATGAGACTTTAACGCGGGAGCCCGAATTACGTTCCCAATCGGCGTATCCGATTCAAGTGCATACGGCTTGTTCCGACTTATTTGGTTCCAATCCCGTGACGACGCCGGAGAATTGATTGAGCATCTGGCGAATCCAAAAAATCCAAGAACAGGGCACTCCTTCAGTCATGCCCTCCTCGGCTTCGCGGGTCACCGCTGCACAAGCAGCCCGACACGATACCTTCAAGCCCCATCTTGCAGGCATGGGGCGTCTGCTTGGGCTGGATCGGTCTCAACATAGGCATGGCCAGACAAAGGACGAAGTGCAGGTCTTGTTCGGGCGTGAAGGGTGCCGGGCGTCGCCATTCAAACGAGGCAACGCCGTTCTTATCGCAGGCGACAGCTCCACCATCGACGATGCAGGACATGCTCCGGCTTGGCGAACAGGTGGGTGCCGCGGCCGTCGCTCGCGGGTAATCAACAATCTTGCTTGAGTGACGATCACCGCTTGCGTCCGGAAAGGTCGAGGCGGGTTTGACGGCGTGACCGCGCGGAGGCCGTGGCGTGACAGAATATGTCATTCGTTTTTTCATCGGGGGATTTGCCGTCTCAACCTTCGCCCTGCTGGCCGATGTCTTTCGCCCAAAGAGTTTCGCTGGATTGTTTAGCGCCGCCCCATCAATTGCGCTGGCGACGCTAGCGATAGCTTTTTGGAAGGACGGACCCGCATATGCGGCTCTCGAAGGCCGTTCCATGATGATTGGATCGCTTGCGTTATGCCTATACAGCATTGCGCCTCCGATTTATCAATGAGGCGGCTCTCACCCGCCGTGCGGCCCACGTAGCTTCCATGTATTCAGCACGTCTTCCACCTCATCAAGGGTGAGGTGATCGTGCCGAACAGGCTGGGATACATCGACATCTCGGCACAGTGCGAAGCGCGCGCCCCGAGTTTCGAGTTTGAAAAAGAGACGTGATGCCAGTTCTCGCAAGCGCGCCTCGCGAACGGCCTCGTTCTCCTGCATCACTTTCTCCTGAACGGCTGTTCGACGCGCGCCTCTAACGGGACGGCAATCATCATTTTTCGGCTTCCGCACGCCAGGTGTGCATTGCGGCCTCGGCCATATTGATGGTGTGTGCGAGTGAAGGTGCGCCCGGAGCCTGCTCGAGCGCCACCCGCACCGTGTTTATGGCTCGCGCAGCGTCCGCACGCGCGTTGTTCAGCGCT
>VAZL01000109.1 GCA_005883445.1 Alphaproteobacteria bacterium
GGTTGAAGTCCTCGATCGCGCGCGGGTGATCCCCTTTGCCTTGATAGCTTTGCCCTCGCGTCACGTACGCGGTCGCGTATCGCGGGTTCAGCTCGATCGCTCGGTTGCAATCCTCGATCGCGCGATCGAACTGGTGCTTTCGGTTGTGGGTCAAGCAGCGGTTGGCGATCGCGAGATCGTATTTGGCATTGAGCGCGATCGCGCCGTCGAAGTCGCGAATTGCCCGATCGTAGTTGCGGATCTTCTCGTAAAGGACGCCCCGGTTGTTGAGAGCGACCGGGTCGCGCGGATTTCGCTCGATGACGATGCTGTAATCCTGGATTGCACGATCATATTCGCCTTTGGCACCGAACGCGAGCGCTCGACCGAAGACGCCGCTGACCGTCTTCGGGTCGAGCCGGATGACCTGTTCGTAATCCTTGATCGCCTGATCGTATTCGCGTTTGTTGCGAAGCGCATTGGCGCGACCGAGATAGGCGTTGGCGTAGTTGGGATTGAGTTGAAGAGCCTGCTCGCAGTCGCGGATAGCGCGGTCGTACTCATGCTTTGCATTGTAAACGGCGCACCGGTTGTTCAAGGCGAGAACGTATTTGGGGTCCAACCGAATTGCCTCGCTGTAATCTTCGATCGCGCGGTCGGGCTCACCCAATTTGTTCAAGTTGAAAGCGCGGCTGAAATATGCGGAGGCAAGATCGTGCCCCTGCAACTGCCCTGATGAGATCACGGCTGTGCAGGCGGCAACCGCGGTTTGACCTTCTGCTTTCTGACAGGTTTCACGGTCCTCGGCGGCAGTGGCGGTCGCAATCATGACCAGCGTCAGCACGGCCGCGCACCACGGCACGCGCTTCGATCCGCTGCGCACGAGGAACGTTTGCGGCCTCGTCGGAATGTGGGCAGGAAAGAGCATCTCCCGAGCCGCTCCACCGACGTTCAAAGACAGCTCTAGTGAGGCCACGACCTCGCGCACGCGCCCATGCCAGGCCTCGACGGCGTCATGGCGGTGTCGGCCGCGCTTGTGCCGCGGTGGGACCGAGGCATGAGCCGCCGACAATTCCCGTCGCGACAAGGCCGAGCAGGCACAGAGCCGTCGCCAGCGTTCGCAGTGTCGGCATCATTCGCAACGGTCTCGATTGAGCTCGCAATCCTAGATTGTGATCCCAGTCGCTCGGACTGTCAACAAGCAGCCTCCCATCAGGCACTTCTCGCGCGCGTCTGCACACGCCGGCTTTGATCTTGGCGAGCGCACGATTGGGTCGAATGGCCGAACCGATGATGTCACGGCGATGATGCCCCGCTCTTGCTCCGCGCCAACGCGTGAGACGCCGACCGCCGCCACGCCTGCGATCGCGTCGATCACGATGGACTTGCGTGTGCAGCCGCGAACGCGGCGAAAACCTTCGCGCGGCTCGAGCCATTGCACGCGCAAATCCGATCCCGCCGCGCGAGGCAATGGTGGACTTTGGCATGTCGACGTGATACGTCGAGTCAATCGAACACTCGCCACCCGGCGACGTGTCCACTAGCACGGACTTTCGTTCTCCCCATCGCTTTGGTGAAGCAGCGCCTGAGCGCGTAGCCCGAAATGGTTGATGTCGGTCAATTTCTCGGGCTGCGCGCAGCAAAGCGGGCGGGCCCATCGGCACCAGCGCCAGGCCGGGTCGGCATTTTCGCCGGCGAAGCTGAGCCGATCCCACAACAAGCCGTCCGTTTCAGCGCCAGGCAGATCGCCGCGCTGTTTGTGACCTTGGCCGCCATCGCGTCGGTCCCGATCCTGCTCTATCCCTGGCCGCCGCTGTCCGACTACATCAATCACCTCGCGCGCATGCACGTGATCGCCACCATCCGCAGCGATCCAAATCTGGCGCTTTTCTACGAGGTCGAATGGCAGGTTATTCCAAACCTGATGATGGATTTGATCGTCCCGATCCTCCAGCGGGTCATGAACGTCTATCTCGCCGGACAGGCCTACACGATCATGACTTTCGTGCTGATCCTGTCGGGCACGCTTGCGCTCAACCGCCAGCTCTACGGCCATTGGTCGGTGCTGCCGCTAATCGCCTTCCCCCTGCTCTACAACAAAGTCTTTCTCGTCGGCACGATGAACTATCTGTTCGGCATCGGGCTCTCACTCTGGGCGCTCGCGACCTGGGTGGCGTTGCGCGAGCGGGCCATGATTTTGCGTCTCGCCGTATCGACGTTGTTCGTATTGGCGCTGTTCTTCTGTCATCTGTTCGCGGTCGGAGTCTACGGGCTCGCCCTGTTCGCGTTCGAACTGCAAAGGCTGTTGGCGTTACGCGCACGCAAGCGGGCCGCCTTGGCGTGCGAGCCTGCGCCACAGCGCCAGTTACCCGCCTGGGTTGATTTCGTCGCCAGCGGAATCCCGTTCCTTCCGGTGCTGCCGCTGCTGCTGATGAGCCCGACCTGGACGTTGCGCTGGGATTTCACCTGGGAGCTTGGCGGCAAGGTCACCGGTCTCCTTTATGTCATCGAGGTCTATTCCCGCTCCGCGACGTTCTTCCTGGCGACGATCGTCGCAATCGCCGCGCTCTTCGCCATCCGCCACCGTGCCCTGCGATTTCATCCGTTCGGCTGGGTGCTGCTGGCGGTCGGCGGCGCGACGTATTTGGCGCTGCCGCGGGTTCTGTTCGACACCTACATGGCGGACCAGCGCTTGCCGATCGCGCTGGCCTTCATGATCATCGCCTGCGCCCATCTCGATCTGCGCGACGAGTTCGTGCGGCGCGGCTTCGCGACGGTGCTCGTTCTGCTGCTCGCCGTGCGCGCATTCGAGGTGCAGGGCGTGTGGCGCGAGCTCTCGCGCGGGACCACCTCGTTCCGCGACTCCGTCCGCCAAATCGAGCGCGGGTCCAAGGTGCTGGTCGCGTATGCGGATCCCGACAACGGCGACAACGTGCGTGAGCTGTGGCTCATGCACGCCGCCTGTCTGGCCATCATCGAGCGCTCCGCCTTGGTCACGACCGCCTTCACCGTGCTCGGCAAGCAGGTCTTGCATGTGCGCCGCAATTATCGCGACCGCGTCGACACCGAAGACGGAACGCCGCCGTCGATCCGGCAACTCCTCTCGTCGGCGGAGCTGACGGATTGGGACGACCCACCCTACTGGGCGCGGTGGACCACGGAGTACGATTACCTCTACATCTTGTTCACGGACCGCGACTACGCCAATCCGGATGCGACGCGCCTCACCCCGGTTTTTGCCGGCAACAGGTTCGTGCTCTACCAAATCAATGGGCCACAAATGGCGGGTGCGCCCAAATCCCACGACTGAGCTGGCGCGCGACCGCTCGCGAGGATGCAAAGGACCGCCGCGCGGCCGCGTGCTAGGGCAACAGGCGCGCCGGCGGGCAAAATGTCGGGCGCCTCACCACCACCAGCGGCCGTAGAGACCGCCGCCATACAGGCCGCTGGTCCAACCTAATCCGTAGCCGGACCCACCTGGCCCATAGCCGTAATAGCTTGGCGCGTAGCTCGGCCGATAATAGCTCGGTCCATAGCCGTAATAGCCCCCCGGGCGGTAGGCGTAGTTCGGCCGCCACCGACATCGATACCGATTGCACACGTAGCGAACGTGTTGACCGAGCGCGAGATCGCTCGCTGCGGTCGCGAGATTGCCCATGGGCATGGCCGATGCCGGGGCCGACGCGACGCCGCAGAACGCGGCGCCAGCCACCAAACCGATGGCAAGAGCTCTCACGGGGCACCTCCCTTATTGTTGCTGCATGGCGTCAAGCGGGCGCCAAGCCTCCCTCAGCCTGCCCCTCTTGCGCCCGCCCGGCAAGGTCGGCCGCTGGCGGCAATTGCGCGGCCTCGGCTCGCGGCGATTTGAACCGAAAAGATCGCTCGCGCGACTAATGTTTAGGTTGGGAGGCTGGTTATGAGTGAGCGTCGAATTACCCAATTATTCGGACTGATCCTGGGTGCGATCGTCACCTGCACCCTGGTCCTGAACGCCTTCGCGTTCTAGGCAGGCCGTTTTTTCTCGGCCATTACCCAAGGGTGCAATGCACCCTGCCCTTTTGGTCCGACCCATCGGCCATCGCCCCTCGATCGGAGAGGCCCCTGATACCGTAGGCTAGGGCTGTGGGGGGCGGGGACGCGCCTAGTCGATTCCACCGAAGAACCCGCTCGCATCGCGCAGAATCTGCGAGCGGATGAACGGATCGGGGTCAGCACCCATCTTGGTGCAGCATCCCCAATACACGGCCTTGGAGTCCTGCGGCTTGACCCGTCGGGCATTCGCATTCGCCGCGACGCGCTGGGAATGATACGAGCCCTGCTTCTTGTGCACCCGCTCGGCGTTGGCTGGCGAGGAGAGGACTAAGGCGAGACCCACGGCGGAAACGAGCAATCCGGCGCAGAGATGTGTCAGCTGGACCCGCGGCATGGCGCTCTCCCACCTGTTGGGGACGTCACGCGCTCGAATATCGCGCCTTTGGGCGGCAGCGGCCAGCTGGATTGGATCACAACCTGGTGTCGCCACACGTCATCCGTGATCGAGCGGGAGGCGCGCGAGAGCGGCAATAGCCGATCGCGCCTGCCGGCAATAGCCGGCGCCTATGGCGGCTCCCTTCATTCCACCAGTCGTGCGCTACGCCCGGCTGCCGCACCGTAGAATCTGGTTGATGGCCGCAACGCCTGTAGCGCATCGCCAAGCCTCTCCCGCCGCTGCAGCCGTTCGCCCACAAAAATTCTCGCCCGCGATCCCCGCAACCCGCCTGTTCCCTTGAAATGAGCTCGCGCCTATATACGAGCATCCTTTGCGAAGGGGTTGTCGATGGCGCCATCGCGTCAACTCAGGCTCGGCGCCTTCATGCGGCCGGCCACCATCCATACCGGCGCCTGGCGCTATCCCGGCGCTTTCCCGGACGCCAATTTCAACTTCGCGCATCTCAAACGCTTCGCGCAGACGCTCGAACGCGGCAAATTCGACGCCTTCTTCATGGCCGATCATCTGGCCGTCCTCAATATGCCGCTCGACGCGCTCAAGCGCAGCCACACGGTGACGTCATTCGAGCCGTTCACGCTGCTCTCGGCCTTGGCCGGCGTGACCGAGCATCTCGGCCTCGTCGCCACCGGGTCGACCACCTTCGATGCGCCCTATCATGTGGCGCGGAGGTTCGCTTCGCTCGATCATATCAGCGGTGGGCGCGCCGGCTGGAACATCGTCACCACCTCCAATCCGGATGCGGCGCTGAATTTCGGGCTGGACGACCACATGGAGCATGGCGAGCGCTACGCCCGCGCGCGCGAGTTCTACGATGTGGTGACCGGTCTTTGGGACAGCTGGGCGGACGACGCCTTCGTCCGCGACGCCGATCGCGGATTTTATTTCGATCCCGACAAGCTGCACGTGCTCGACCACAAGGGCAAATACCTGTCCGTGCGCGGCCCGCTCAACATCGCCCGCCCGATCCAAGGCTGGCCGGTCATCGTCCAGGCCGGGGCCTCGGAGGCCGGGCGCCAACTCGCGGCGGAAACGGCGGAGGCCGTGTTCACGGCCCAAGCGAACCTCGCCGCCGGGCGCCAATTCTACGCCGACGTCAAAGCCCGCGCGGAGAAGGCCGGACGCTCCCGCGATCACTTGAAAATTCTGCCGGCCTGCTTCGTCGTGGTCGGCGACACGGTGGAGGAGGCGCGCGCCAAGCGGGCGCGGCTCGACAGCCTCGTTCACTACGATAACGCCATCGCCTCGCTCTCGATCGCGCTCGGCCACGATGCCTCGCGCTTCGATCCCGACGGGCCGCTGCCGGAAATCCCCGAGAGCAACGCCAGCAAGAGCGGCCGGCAGCGCGCGATCGAGCTCGCAAAGCGCGAGAAGCTCACCGTGCGCCAGCTCGCCCAGCGGCTTGGCGGCTATTCCGGTCTCGCCATAGTCGGCACGCCCGCGACCATCGCCGATGAGATGCAGGAATGGCTCACCACCGAAGCCTCCGACGGTTTCACCATCATGTTCCCCTATCTGCCCGGCGGGCTCGATGATTTCGTCGAACGCGTGGTGCCGGAATTGCAGCGGCGCGGTCTGTTCCGGCGGGAATATGAGGGCAAGACACTGCGCGAAAATCTCGGCCTGCCGCGGCCGGTCAACCGATTTTTCTGAGCGATACGCTCCACGACCGGACACGCGGAGAGCTGACGACCAGAGAAGGAGCGCGGACATGCGAGGCAGGATTCGAGTGGCATGCCTCGCCGCCTGGGCGGCGAGCGCAGTCCCGGCCCCGGCTGCGGCATGGGACTTTCCGGGGCATCGCATCGTCGGCGCCATCGCCGACCTGGTTCTGCAGCAGTACCACCCGGCGACGCAGCAGCGCGTGAGCGAGCTGCTGCAGAAGAACGATGGCGGCAGCGTGCAGAAACGAAGTCTGAGCGAGGTCGCGGTGTTCCCGGATTGCGCGAAAAAGGGCAACGTGCCGTTTTGCGGTCGCCCGCCCTCCGACGAGGAGAAAGCGTACGCGGAGCGCAATCCGCACCATGACCAATTCCACTTCGCCGATGTGCCGCTGCAGCAACCGAGCTACGTCCCCAACACTGCCGGCACGCAAGGCATCGATGCCGTGCAGATGATCGGATATGCGGTCGCGCAATTGCGCGGCAAAACACCGCCCGCCAAGCCCGACGTCAACCTCACCGACACCGAAGCGGTCTGGCTGATCGCGCACCTCGTCGGCGACATCCATCAGCCGCTGCATGTGGGGGCGAAATACTTCGACAAGACTTGCCAGACGAGCGTCGATCCGAACATCGGCGGCACGCCGCCGACGTTCGGGATCGGCGATACCTCTGCAATGACGATGGGCGGCAACCTGATCTTCCTGGTCGCTCCGCCTCCCGCCGTCCCGCCGGTCCCGAACCTGCACCTTTATTGGGACAGCACGGCCGTCGTTCGCGCGATGCAAGCCGCCGGTAGCGCCCACTCGGAGCAGGACTTCGCCAAGCTGCTCGCGGCCGCGCCGCCGGGCGGCTGGGAAACCACCGGCTCGGCGGATACGTGGGCGGCACAATGGGCGAGCGAGATCATGCCGCTCGCAGTCGAGGCGCATCAGCGCCTGACGATCCGCAAAGGCTCAAAGCCCTCGCCCTTCTCGTTCACCGGCGGGTGCACCTGGGAGACCACGCTCGATCCGTCATACCAAGACTGGGCCAAAGCGCAGGCCCGCCGCCAACTCGCCATGGCGGGCTTTCGCCTCGCGGCACTGTTCAAGGCGATCTTCGAGCCGTGACGGCGCGGCGGCGCCAGCCCGCTAGCCGGTGGGGTGAGCGCGCTGATAAGCGTCGATGATCTCGCCGCCGGTGGCAAACCAAACGGCATCGTTCTTCTGCATCTCGGCGATCGCCCGTTGCAGATATTTGATGCGCAACGGCTGGCCGGTGATCATGGGATGGAGCGGAATGCCCATGACTCTCGGCTGCTTCTTGCTGTCGGCCAGCAGCGTCTCGAACTGGTCGATCACGGAACGGTAATATTGCTCGCCGGTATAGCCTTTGCGAATGAAGAGCGGGATATCGTTGATCTCCATGCAATACGGAATGGAAAAGAGTTTTCCCGTCTTGACCTTCATGGGGTACGGCTGATCGTCGGTGTTCCAATCACCGCAATAGATCACGCCCTCTTCTGCGAGGATGTCGAGCGTGTTGTAAGTCTCGACGAGTCCGCTCCCCAGCCAGCCGCGCGGCTTTCGCCCGGTCGCTTGCTCGATCGTGTTGAGAACGCTCCGGATGACCTCGCGCTCTCGCTCCGGATTTAAACCGGCCAGGCTTTCGCTGTTGGTCGTTCCGTGGCCCATGAACTCCCAGCCACGCTTTTTCATTTCGTCCACG
>VAZL01000827.1 GCA_005883445.1 Alphaproteobacteria bacterium
TGCTGGGAATCTAGTTTGTCACCGGAATCTGGGTCCCCGCTTTCGCGGGGACGAACGGAGAGTCACTAGCTGACCCCGTCAACTAACCCGAGTAGTTGCAACATGACCGCCCTCGAACGGCTCGGAAGCCATATCGCTGCAAGCGAATGCCCCTCCGACGCCGCGCGGGAGCTCGTCGAGCTCCACCTCATCGACACCGTCGGCGCCTTGATCGCGAGCGCGCGCACCGTCGAAGGCTTGGGCCTGCTGCAATTTCGCGCCGCGATGCGCGCGCGTGGACAAGGCGCATGGGCGCTCGATCTCGCGACCCGCTGCGCGCTCGCGCGGCTGAGCGAGATCGACGACATCCATCTCCCCTCCATGATCACGCCCGGCGCGATCGTCATTCCCGGCGCGCTCACGCTCGCGGGCGCGCTGCCGGCGCTCGCGGCCGACGACGTGATCGCCGCGATCCTCGCCGGCACCGAGGCCATGACCCGGCTCGGCCGCGCCGTCGACGGGCCGGCCATCCTCTATCGCGGCGTCTGGCCGACCTATCTCGCCGCGCCCTTCGGCATGGCCGCCGTGGCCGCGCGGCTGCTCGATCTCGACGAGGAGGTGAGCGCGCACGCGCTGGCGCTGGCGCTCACGCTGGCGGCGCCCACCGTGGGACATCACAATGCGGCAACCACCGCGCGCTGGTTCGCCGTGGGCAATGCCGCCCGCAACGGCCTCAACGCGGCGTTGGCAGCGCAGCAGGGCTTCACCTCCGACCGCAAGCTGCTCGAAGGCCGCGTCCTTCCCGACGTCCTCGGCATCACGCCCGCCGTCGCCGCGCTCACCGACGGCCTCGGCGAGCGCACCGCCTTGACCGAGGTCTCTTTCAAGCCGTGGTGCGCGGCGCGGCAGACCATGGCGGCGACGCAGGCGCTCAAGGACGTCATCGCGGGCGGCGTCGCGCCGGCGGCCATCGACGAAATCGCCGTGTCCGTGCTACCGCCTCACCTCAAGATGATCGACCACGGCGTCGTCACCGGCGATCGCGCCTCGCATCTCACCAGCGTGCAATACGCCATGGCGACGGCCGCGCTCGCGCCCGAGATGGCGTTCGACGTGCAGCAGGCGCCGCCGGATCTGCCGCCTCCCGTTCGCGCCTTGATGGCGAAGATCAAGGTCGAGGCGGACGAGCACCTGCTCGCCGGCTATCCGGAGCGCTGGCCGGCGCGCCTGCGCGTTGCCGCCGGCCCGACGCGGCACGCGCGCGACGTGACCCACGTTCCCGGCGATCCCGCGCTCCCCTTCGATCGCGCGCGCGTGCGGGAAAAATTTCTGCGCTTTACGCAACCGGTGCTCGGCGCGGAAACAGCCGAGCGCATCCTCGCGCGTTGCGGCAGCGTGCTCGCAACGGGTGAGTTTTCCCAATTGATGGACGAGATCGAACGGGCTTGTTCGACGGCCTCCCCCTCGCCGTCGGGGGAGCAGGCGGCGGGCAGCGGAAGCTGAGCGTCTTTCATTTCCGCTGACGCGCCTTGTTTGGAGCGATCAACCATCTCGAATCGAGAACACGCCATGTTCAGGCGCATCATTCCGGTCGCTTCCCTCCTGATCCAGCTGGCTTATGCGGCGATTGCATCCAGCACGCCCGCACGGGCAATTGACGAGATCGAGATGGGCTCGGTCGGCGGTCCGACGGCGTTGCTTTGGCCGCTTTACATCGGCACCGCCACGGGCATGTTCGCCGCCGAAAACCTCGACATCAAGCATATCTTTGCGCCCTCAAGCGCAGGCGTTCAACAACAGTTGGCAGCCGGCGCGTTTCAGATCTCCGATTCCGGCCTCATCGATCAGGTGCGGGCGATTTTCGAAGGAGCGCCGATTGCACTCGTCCGCATTGAAGGGCAGGCGCCGCCCTATGCGCTGCTCGCCCAGCGGACGATCAAGACCATCGCGGAGTTGCGCGGCAAGACCATCATGGTCGGGGGCGAAAAGGACATCACGCGGGTTTATCTCGAGCGCATGTTGACACCTAACGGCATCAAGGCCGGCGAATACGATTTGCTGTATGCGGGATCGACGCTGGCGCGATTTGCCGCGCTCCAGTCGGGCGCGGTCTCGGCGGCCATTCTGTTTCCGCCTTTAAACTTCCGAGCAGAGGCCGCGGGCTTCACCAATCTGGGCTTTATCGTCGATTACGCCAAGAATCTTCCGTTCTCGGGGATTTCGGTCAATACGTCGTGGGCGACCCGCAACAAAGAACGCCTTGAACGATTTCTCGCCGCCTATACGAAGGCCGTTGTCTGGCTCAACAACGGCAACAATCGAAGTGAGGCGGTCAGGATTTTGGTCGAGGCCAGCAAACAATCGCCGGAGGATACCGAGAAATCCTACGATATGTACCGGAAGATCGATTTCTTCGAAACGAAAGGCGAGGTCTCAAAGAAGAAAGTTGCCGAGATCATCGACATTCTCAGAAGCGACATGCGCGACAAGCCGCTCGATATCAATCGGCTTTTCCTGCCGAACGTGACGCGGGTGACCGAGTAGCCCGGCAGCTCGAGCCTCGTTGCCGACTCGTGCTCAATTACTTGCGCTGATGCCGGCGGCCTTGATGATCGGACCCCACTTGTCGATTTCAGACTGAAGCAGCGCTTCGAGCCCTTCAGGCGTCGAGCTTTCGACAACGACGCCGAGTGGCTCGAACCTGGCCCTCACCGCGGGTTCGGATAATGCCGTGACGGTTGCGGCGTTCAGCCTAGCGATGATCTCGGGCGGGGTCTTAGCCGGCACGAACAGCGCATACCAGGACGACACGTCAAAGCCGGGAATCCCGGACTCCGCAATGGTCGGCAGTTCCGGCGCGGTCGGGAAACGTTTCAGCGTGGTGACGGCGAGCCCGCGCAGTTGCCCGGAGCGCACGGTTTGCAGCAGGGAGCCGCTAGTATTG
>VAZL01000110.1 GCA_005883445.1 Alphaproteobacteria bacterium
CCGCTTGCGGCCCTTGCCTTCGGCGATCTCGGAGATCGAGCGGCCGCTGACCACCGACAGCGGCTCGTCCTCGAGAATGTCCGGATCATTCGCGCCGCGCGCTTCCTCGTCCTTCGATTTGATCAGAAGCCATGGCTCCTTTTTTTCCCCGGCCCTGCCGTGCATGCGCACGAGATGCCATCGCCCATGCAGCTTCTCGCCGTCCAAGGTGAAAGCGAGATGACCTTTCTTGTAGCCCGCGTGCGGGTCGCCCTCCGGGTACCAGCGGCCGCGATCCCAAACCATGACGGTGCCGCCGCCATATTCCCCCTGCGGGATGGTTCCCTCGAAGGCGTTGTATTCGATCGGATGATCTTCCACGTGGATTGCGAGGCGCTTCTCGTCCGGAACGAGACTCGGGCCGCGGGTGACCGCCCAGCTCTTCATCACCCCGTCGAGCTCGAGCCGCAGGTCATAATGCAGACGCCTTGCGGCGTGCTTTTGGATGACGAACTGATTTCCCTTGGCTCGATGCGCGCGCCCCCGCGGTTCCGGGGTCACGTCGAACTTGCGCTTCCTGCGGTATACTTGAAGGCCCACCGCTCAGCCCGCACGCCTGCGTTGCGCCGAAGCACGCTTGAGCGGCGCAGGCCTTGCAGCCGCCCGCTTCTGCGCCTGGCTCTCTGCCGATTCGGACGGCGAATCGCCGCTCTCGGCTTGCACGCCGCGGCGCAGGGCGTCCATGCGACCGATGACATCGGTCGACAGCTTGCGGTCCCCGTTCCAGTTCGCACCTGGTGCCATGACGCAACTCGCTCCCCCAAGATATAGACCAAACGCCTCGGAGGAGCGCCAGTTCCGGCGACCCCGTGGAAAAAGCGAGATGCATTAAGGACTTCGCAGCATTTCTGGTTTGGGCTTGCGGTCCTGTCTGGTTAAATCTAAGCCAACCCGTTAGGTTGTCGCCCCCCATCCGTCGGCGGAGTCTTCCCTCGTGTCCCAATCCTCCAAGACCCCTCTCCTTGATCTGGTCCAGACGCCGGCTGACGTGCGCCGCCTGGAGAGCAGCCAACTCCGCCAGCTCGCCGACGAACTGCGCCAGGAAACCGTGGATGCAGTGGCGGTCACCGGCGGCCATCTCGGCGCCGGGCTGGGGGTGATCGAGCTGACGGTTGCCCTTCACTATGTGTTCAATACGCCGGAGGACCGGCTGGTCTGGGACGTCGGCCATCAGGCCTATCCGCACAAGATTCTGACCGGCCGTCGCGACCGCATCCGGACCCTGCGCCAGGGCGACGGACTTTCCGGCTTCACCAAGCGCGCCGAGAGCGAATACGACCCCTTCGGAGCGGCGCACTCCTCCACTTCGATCTCAGCTTCGCTGGGCATGGCGGTCGCCCGCGATCTCGGCGGCAAATCCAACAACGTGATCGCGGTGATCGGCGACGGCGCCATGTCGGCAGGCATGGCCTATGAGGCCATGAACAATGCCGGCGCCATGAACTCGCGCCTCATCGTCATTCTCAACGACAACGATATGTCGATCGCGCCGCCGGTCGGCGCGCTGTCGGGCTACCTCGCGCGTCTCGTCTCGGGGCGGACCTATCGGTCCGTGCGCCACGGGGTCAAGAAGCTCGCCAAGCTGTTGCCGCCGTTCCTCGAGCAGCGCGCGGTGGCGATGGAGGAATACGCCCGCGGTCTCGTCACCGGCGGCACCCTGTTCGATGAGCTCGGATTCTTCTACGTAGGGCCGATCGACGGCCACAACATCGATCACCTCTTGCCGGTGCTCAAGAACGTGCGCGATGCCAAGAACGGCCCCTTCCTCATCCATGTGGTCACGAAAAAGGGCAAGGGCTACGAGCCGGCCGAAAAGTCGGCCGACAAGTACCATGGCGTCGTCAAGTTCGACGTGGCGACGGGCGCGCAGGCGAAGTCGAAAGCCGCCGCGCCGGCCTACACCAAGGTCTATGCTGAAGCCCTCATCAAAGAAGCAAAGAAGGACGACAAGATCATCGCTATCACCGCTGCGATGCCGTCGGGAACCGGTCTTGATCTTTTCGCCAAAGAATTTCCCGATCGTTGCTTCGACGTCGGCATCGCCGAACAGCACGGGGTGACTTTTGCCGCGGGTCTGGCGACCGAAGGCTTCAAGCCGTTTGCCACCATTTATTCGACGTTCCTGCAACGCGCCTACGACCAAGTCGTGCACGACGTAGCAATCCAGCGCTTGCCGGTGCGTTTCGCCATGGACCGTGCGGGGCTCGTCGGCGCCGACGGGCCGACCCATGCCGGTGCGTTCGACGTGGCCTATCTCGGCTGCCTTCCGGGCTTCGTCGTCATGGCCGCTGCCGACGAGGCGGACCTCGTGCACATGGTGGCAACCGCGGCCGCCATCGACGACCGTCCGTCCGCGCTGCGCTACCCGCGCGGCGAAGGCATGGGTGTGCCGATGCCGACGGAAGGCAAGCCGCTCGAGATCGGCAAGGGGCGCATATTGCGCGAAGGCACCAAAGTGGCGCTGTTCTCGTTCGGCGCGCGACTTGCCGAATGCTTCAAAGCAGCCGACGAGTTGGCCGCGCTCGGGCTTTCAACCACGGTTGCCGACGCGCGCTTCGCCAAGCCGCTCGATACCGAATTGCTCCTTCGGCTCGCGCGCGAGCACGAGGTGCTCATCACCATCGAGGAGGGCGCCGTCGGCGGTTTCGCCGCCCACGTGTTGCACGCACTCGCCGCCAACGGCGTACTCGACAGCGGCCTCAAAGTGCGCCCCATGGTTCTGCCCGACGTCTTCATAGACCAGGACTCGCCCGCCGCGATGTATGCCAAGGCCGGCCTGGACGCCAAAGGCATCGTCGCCACGGCGTTCGAGGCGCTGGGCCAGAACCTGCAGGGCGAAGCGGTGAAGCTCGGACGCGGATAAGCGCGCTCGGTGTCTCGCGCTATTTGGATTTGCGCGGGACCTTTTTTCCTTCCCTGCGTGCTTCCGAGAGGCCGATGGCGATGGCCTG
This sequence comes from Alphaproteobacteria bacterium, assembly GCA_005883445.1. Lineage (GTDB taxonomy): Bacteria > Pseudomonadota > Alphaproteobacteria > Rhizobiales > Xanthobacteraceae > VAZQ01. The sequence continues at coordinate 2,991 of VAZL01000110.1, forward strand.
CTTGCGGCTTGTCACCTTTCTTCCGCTTCTGCCGCTCTTGAGAGTCCCGCGTTTGCGCTCGCGCATTGCGCGCTCGACATCCTTCGAAGCACTGCGCGAATATCGTCGTGCCATGGTTCAACTCCCTATTGATCCGAGCTGGGGTTAACACCCGCTCCGCGGCCCGGGTCACAGCGAGCCGGCTGGAAACAACAGCCAAGCGTCGTTATTTGTTCCATTGGGCGAATGCGGCTCCATGGCGCCGCCGTGCCGCTCGTTTCGTCCGCTGATGGCGTCGTTGCATGGCTTGCCGTATCCGCATCGACCGGCTGCTCGTCGAACGCGGCGTGTTCGAGAGCCGCGCCCAGGCGCAGAGCGCCATTGCCGCCGGCCGCGTCACGGCGGACGAAGTGGTGGTCGCGAAGCCGTCGCAGGAAATTTCCGCCGATGCGGTCCTGCGCGCCGAGCCGGCGCACCCTTACGTGTCGCGAGGGGGAGTGAAGCTCGCGGCTGCGCTCGATCACTTCCGGTTCGATCCCGGCTTTGATCCTTGCGGCCGCGTCTGCCTCGATGTCGGCGCCTCGACTGGCGGCTTTACCGAGGTCCTGCTGGCACGCGGTGCGCGGCGGGTCTATGCCGTGGATGTGGACGCCGCCAGCTGCATCCAAGCCTGCGGGAGCGAGCAGAGATCGTATCCATCGAAGCGACCGATATTCGCGTCCTCGACCCGGCGCGGCTCGCCGAGTGGCCCGACTTCATCGGCGTCGATACGAGCTTCATCTCGCTCAAGCTCGTCCTGCTGCCGGTGTTCGCACTTGCGCGAACGCCGGCGCATCTTTTGGCGCTGATCAAGCCACAGTTCGAAGTCGGCCGACGTCATGGGAAAAAAGGCATCGTGCGTGATCCGCTCGTGCACGCGGCGGCCTGCGACGAGATTGCCGCCTTCGTGAGCTCGCACGGCTGGCGCGTCGCAGAGATCGTGCCCTCATGCATCACGGGCGGAGACGGCAATCGCGAGTTCTTCATCGCAGCCGACCGCGGCTGAACCCCGCCTGTTGCGCCTTTGTGTTGCCATAGCATCCGCTATGGTGCCGCGCGATGACATTGCCGGGAACCATCGCGGCGGCCACGCCTGCAACGCCGCCGGAGCGGGCGGTTTGGCGTGCCGAGATCATCGAAACGATCAAGCTCGCGTGGCCGATCGCGCTGACCCAACTCGGCCAGATCGCCATGATGACGACCGACCTCGCACTCATTGGGCGGCTCGGCGACGGTGCCATTGCCGCCGTCGGCCTCGCCCACCTGATCCTGTTCGTCGGATTCGTGCTTGGGATGGGACCGGTGTCCGCCGTCGCACCACTGGCGGCACAGGCCTTCGGCGCACGCGACCCTCGCATGGTCCGCCGCTCGCTGCGGGTGGGACTCTGGGCCGCGGTGATGCTCGGCGTTCCCATTAATGTCGCACAGCTTTGGGGCGAGGACATTCTCATCGCGGCTGGGCAATCATCTGCCGCGGCGGCGCTCGCCGCCCGCTATCTGACCGGATTGGCATGGTCGATGATCCCGGCCTGGTGCTTCATTGCGCTGCGCAACTTCATGGGCGCAGTTAATCGTCCAGAACCGGCGCTGTGGGTCACCATCGCTGCCATCCCCGTGAACGGGCTGCTCGCTTATGCCTTGATCAACGGCGCCTTCGGCGCCCCGCGCCTTGATCTGCTCGGCGCCGGGCTTGCGACCACGTTGGTCAATGTTGCGATGTGCGCCGCCGCGATCTGGATTTGCTATACCTGCCGCCCGTTCAAGAAGTATCGCGTGCTCGGGAGGTTTTGGCGCCCGGACTGGGACCTGCTGCGACAGTTGATTGCGATCGGATTGCCGATCTCTGGCGCGCTCATGCTCGAATGGGGGCTATTCTCATCGGCTGCGCTCCTGATGGGCTGGATCGGCACGACCGCGCTCGCCGCCCATCAGATCGCGTTGCAGGTCGCGACGATTCTGTTCATGATTCCATTCGGCATCTCGCTTGCTGCGACCGTTCGCGTCGGACACGCGGTCGGGCGTCGCGACCCGGTCGCAACGCGCAGAGCCGGCTTCGGTGCGATCGCGTTGGGCGCTGCCCTCATGGTGGCAATGACCGTTATCGTGGTCGCGTTCCATGACGCAATCCCTGTGCTTTTCCTCGGCGATGATAGCGGCGGCAACGCCGCGACGGCGCGGCTTGCCGCTACGCTACTCCTCGTCGGCGCGAGCTTCTTCGTCACCGATGGGATGCAAACGATTGCCGCGGGTGCATTGCGCGGGCTGAACGACACCCGTGTGCCGATGTGGTTTGCCGCGGTGAGCTTTTGGCTGATCGGGTTTACCTGCGTCTACGGGCTGGCTTTCCCGGGCCGCCTAGGCGCGGTCGGAATTTGGATCGGATTCTCCATCGCAATCGCGACATTCGCCCCGCTACTTATTTACCGGTTTCACGTGCTGACGTTGCCCAAGCACGCACGAGGAAGGACGAAGGACGGATAGGCGGCGGTTCATCTCGTCCGCTATCGTCCGATCTGGACGCATCGCCGATCGCTGGCTATCGAAAGTCCATGGTGGAGCGGCTAATGATCGCCCGGCTGGGCTCGCGCGGCGACGGCGTCGCCGACACAGCCGCGGGCACTGTCTACGTGCCCTATGCGCTGCCGGGCGAAACCGCCGAGGTCGAACGATGGCCCGGCCACGCCGACCGCCGCCATCTGATCAAGATCGATGTCGCCAGCCCCGACCGCATCGCACCGATCTGCCCACATTTCGGGGTTTGCGGCGGCTGTGCGCTCCAGCACTTGACCACGCCGCGCTATCGCGATTGGAAACGCGCTTTGGTCGTCGCGGCGCTGGCGCGAGCGGGGCTCGACGCGCCGGTCGACGACCTGGTCGACGCCCATGGCGAGGGACGCCGCCGCGCGGTATTTCACGCGCGAGTGAGCGCGCGTGACGTGATCGAGGTCGGGTTCGCCGCGCAGAAAGCCCATCATGTGGTGGCGATCGACCGCTGCCCCATCCTCGCGCCGGCGCTCGCCGGAGCGATCGAAGCCGCCTGGGCGATCGCCGAGGCGTTCGCGGCAACGCACAAGCCGCTCGACATCCAAGTGACCGCGACCGATACCGGCCTCGATGTCGACGTGCGCGGATCGGGTCCGCTGACGGCGGCAGCCATGACGGCGCTCGCCCGGGTCGCGGACCGTCGAAATCTTGCGCGGCTGACGCGCCACGGCGAAATCGTCGCGCAGCGCGTGCTGCCCACGGTCGGGATCGGCCGCGCCCAACTTGTGCTACCGCCGGGCGCGTTCCTGCAAGCGACTGCGGCAGGCGAGGCCAACCTGGCGCGGCTGGTGGAGGCGTACTGCGCCGGCGCCAGCAGCGTGGCTGACTTGTTCTGCGGGGTCGGGCCTTTCGGCCTGCGCCTTGCAGAGCGCGCCCGCGTCACCGCGGCGGACAACAACGCGGATGCGATCATGGCCTTGCGGCGTGCCGCGGCGGGAGCGCGCGGGCTCAAGCCGGTCGCGGCGCAGGTGCGTGACCTCTTCCGCAGCCCATTCGTGCCGGCCGAGCTCAAACAGTTCGACGCCGTGGTGTTCGATCCGCCGCGGCAAGGCGCCGAGGCGCAGGCGCGCGAGCTGGCCGCGTCGATCGTGCCAGTGGTGGTTGCAGTCTCCTGCAGTCCCACGACCTTCGCGCGCGACGCCCGCATCCTGGTCGACGGCGGTTATCGTCTGGTGCGCGTGACGCCCGTGGATCAATTCCTTTATTCCGCGCATGTGGAGGTAGTCGCGTGCTTCAAAAGATAATTTGAAAAATGCGCCCGCCGCACGGGGGGTGCGGCGGGCGCGCGGACGTTCGAAGCCGGTTAGTCGAGCGGTTCGACCTTGACCAGTGCGGCCCCGTGGTTGCTCCCGGTCCAGAACGTGACCGGTGTCGTCGAACTGTCGACGAAGACCGTGCGCATATTGGTCTCCCTCGGCAGCAGATATTCGACGGTCCCGCCGGTCTTGGGATCGATTCGCACGGCACGGTCGCTGTGCATGCCGCCGGTCCAGATGTCGCCGTTCTTGTCGACCGCGGCGCGATAAGGATAGGTCTGCGCCGGCAACGGCCATTCCGTGAACTTCTCGGTCTTGGTGTCGAACATCGCGACCTTGTTGCCGCGATATTCAGCGAACCAGATGCGATCCTGGTCGTCGATGTTCATCCGCCGCGCCCGCGCATTGGGCGTCGGCACAGCGTGCCAGCTGACCTCGCCGGTCTTGGCATCGATCTTGCCGATATGGCCTTTGGTGAACTCGGCCATCCAGAGATTGTTCTGCGAGTCCGAGATGACCTGGTAGATCGAGTGCCGTTGGTTCCCCAGAGCCTTGAGCGGCTGGAAACGCTCCCATTTCTCGGTCGCAAGATCGAGCCGGAAGATCTCCTGCGTGCCGACGCTCTTCGTCCATACCTTACCGTCGACGTCATGGCGCAAACCGACGAAGTTCAGTTGCACGCGAACGTCGTTATATTCCGGCGCCAGCGGATAGTATTTCATCTGCTCGGTCTTGGGGTCGAAATTGCCAAGCGAGCCCTGGAACATCGTGTCGAACCAGAGCGTGCCGTGCTTGTCGAACTCAAGCGAGAGATTGCCGACGGGAGCGCCCGGTTTGAACTCCTTAACGGGATACTCGGTGAGTTTGAGCGTCTTCGGGTCGAACTTGGAGATGAACAGCTCGCCGAAATCCGAATACCAGACCGTGCCCTGGGCGTCGACGAGGACGTCGTGCGGCTCAGTGGTCGGGCGCGGCAAATCATACTCGGTGACGATGACGCGGGTCGCACGCCCGGTGGGACGAGGCAACGTTTTGAGCGGATATTCCCATTGCGTGACCTCGCCGAGGTTGACGCTGGCGAGGTATTCGGCCTGCTTGCGGAACTGCTCGGGGCTGCCCGAGCGCGCCGGATCGAGCATGCGCTGCGGCTTGATCGGTTGGCTCACCGGCCCATAACCATTCATGCGCACGATGACCTGCGTCCATTCATCCGCATCGTGCCCGGCAGGCTCATCATCCATTCGGCGTTGCTCATCTGCGCGGCCAGGTTCCTCGCCTTGCGCAGTTTGAGGTCGACCGTGGCGGTCTGCTCGTCGGTGACGTCCGCCGTTGCTTGCCCGAGGAGGTCGTAGCCGATGGCGCGGATCTTGAGCGAGTACTTTCCGGCGCTCAATCGATTGGCTGGAAAGCTGTAGCGACCTTGCGCGTCGCTGACGACGCTGACGGTGACCGTCGAGCCCGCCTTCTTGGCGCTGACCACCACCCCCTCCATCGCGCCTTCCGCTTCAGAGGTGACGTGTCCGGTGAGGGCGGCCGGCGTTTGGCTTTGCGCTCGCACGAGCGCCGCCGGCACGAGCGTCACGGCCAAACCGACGCCCATGCCCAGCAGTAAACGTTTTATTTGCATCGATTCCTCCCGACGGAATTGGGTCAAAACTCGTGGACACATCTCCCAGATGGACCATCGTAGAATGCGTCGCTGTTGAAATCCAGGGCCTGGTCAGGCTTGCACGTGTACGCTTGCACGACGTCCCCGACGTAGAGAATCTTCTCGCGCCCCTCGCAATCTACCGCTTTACGCACTTGCTTATCTCGCGAGTAAGTTGACCTAACATTTCGCCTGGGTTGCTCTTTTGAATAATTCGCTCGACACCTCCATTGAGGCGATCACGGTCGTCCTGCGTCAGATCCTTTGCAGTGACGATCACGACCGGAACGCCCTGCCAATCGGACCGACTGCGCAGCTCGTCGAGGAACTCAAACCCGTCCATCTTTGGCATCATCAGACCGAGAATGATCACGTCGGGCCGCGCGGCGGCGATCGCCTCGACCGCAATCTGGCCGTTCTCGGCCTCGGTTACGTTCCATCCCATCGGTTCCAGTATATGCCGAACACCGCGGCGGACCACTTCATCATCATCGACCAGGAGGACGCGTCCGGCGGTGGAGCCGCAAATGCCAGTCAGTGTCGCGACCAGCTTGGTGCGGTCGATCGGCTTCACCAGATAATCCGCCGCCCCCAGCGCATATCCACGTTTCTTCTGGTCTACGATCGACATCAACACGACCGGAATGCTTGCCAAAGCCGGATCGCCCTTCATCGCGGCAAGCACGGTCCAGCCGTCGAGATCGGGCATCATGATGTCTAGGGTCACCGCCGTAGGCTGTAATTCCCGTACCAGGCGAAGCGCTTCCTGGCCGCCGCGTGCCGCCACCACAGCAAAACCCGCCCGCTGGAGATGCTGTTCAACGAGCTCACGCGCAGTCGCATCATCATCCACGACCAGGATCAACGGCTCATCGCTTCCGACGCCGATCGGATGAGCGCGCTCGGCACGCGCCGGTCGAGGCGCCTCCCTCGGCATAGGTTGCTCGCCCTGCGCAATTCGCGGCAGGCAGATGGTGAAGGTCGAGCCCATGCCCGGCTTACTTTCGACCGTGATGTCGCCACCCATCATCCGGCAAAATCGTTTGCTGATGGCAAGGCCAAGGCCGGTACGGCGACGGCAATAGCAATCCAGTCGCGGCCATCCTCCTGCACCTGGCGCGCGTCAACCGTGATGGTACCGCGCTCCGTAAATTTGTTGGCGTTGCTTATGAGGTTCAACAGCGCCTGCCGCAGTCGCATCTCGTCGCCATAGAGCGTGCCGATCGCAGGGGCACAATTGATCGTGACCTCGTTGGCATTCTTCGCTGCGAGGGGTTCGATCGTCTTGGCTACGCCAGCGATCAGGGGCGCGAGCGCAAAGGATTCGAGCTGGAGCTCCATCCGCCCGGCCTCGATCTTCGAGAGGTCGAGGATGTCATTGATCAGAACCAGAAGATGACGGCCGGCGCCGAGCACACGATCGAGTGGCTCCGGGTCCTGGTTTAACGCCTCAGCATCCTCGCGTAGCATCTCGGTCACCCCGATGATGGCATTGAGCGGGGTGCGCAGCTCGTGACTCATGTTGGCGAGGAACTGCGACTTGTGCTGGCTCGCCTCTGCGAGTTGACGGCTCTTGTCTTCGATCTCGCTGAACAATCTCGCATTCTGGATCGCTAGTACCGATTGCGCCGCAAAGGTCTGTAGTAGCTCGATCGTGCTCTTGGAAAACTCGCCGGGCTGCTTGCGCCGGACCACAAGGGCACCGACGATCCGCTCGGTACCAAGCAGCGGAATGAGTAACAGAGCACGAAAGCCTGCACGAAGAATGACATCCAGCGTGGCCGACGGATCGACCTGAAGGTCCGGAACCTGCACCGGCACGCGCTGTTCGACGGCTTTGCCGATTGCGGTCTTGCCGACGCGGATGTGGCTATCCCTGAGTTCGGCGGCGATCGTTTCGTCCAACCCGTAAGTCGCCCGCAATCGAAATTCCTGGCTGGCATCATCGAACACATAGATGGCGCCGGCCTCGGTATTGGAGAGCTGTGTCGCCTTGGCGACGATGGTGGTGAGCACGGTCTCAAGATCGAGCGTCGAGTTCACCGCTTGGCTGATCTCGCCGAGCGCATGCAGCTCGCCGATCGACTGGCTGAGTTCGCGAGTGCGTGCCTGCACTTCGTCGAACAGCCGCGCGTTCTCGATCGCGATCACCGCCTGGTCGGCGAACGTCGTGACCAGCTCGATCTGCTTTTCGGTGAAGGGGCACGCCTCGGGCCGGAACAGGGTCAGTACCCCCAGGAGCTCCTCACCCCGGAGCATCGGCACTGCGAGCACCGTCCGAGTTGAGAACACCTGAGTTGCGCCGTAGTCATATTCGGGATCAGCCTGGACATCCGCTATATGAATGGTCCGGCGCTCCGCTGCAGCGCGCCCGGTGGTGCTGTATCGTCCGGGCCGGATCGGGTGGCTCTCGACGAACTCCCGCAGCTCTGGGGTCACGTTGTGACCCGATGCCATGCGGAGGACGTCGCCGTCGTAGCGGAAGATGAATGCGTTTTCCGCCTCGCATAGCTTGGCCGCCGAGCCAACAAGCGCATCGAACACGGTCTGCAGATCGAAGGTGGAGCGGCTGATGATCTTGAGCACGTCGGCGGTGGCGGTCTGCTGCTGACGTGCGTCATTCAGCTCCCTTCTGAGCCTTGCATTTTCGACTTCGAGGTCGGGGGCGCTTTTCAACCACAGTCCTCCGGCTCGGGATTCGTCGGATCGCCACACCTTACGACAAGGTGGCGGCCAACTACCTTGCTTTCGTTCAGGTTGCGTCGATCAGGCTATGGCTGTGTGTTAATGGGTCCACGCCCTAGTTTCCCCAGCGATCCCGCCACATCTGCTCGCCGATCGTGCAGGAGACGCGAGGGGCCCTCGCTTGCACCGGTATCACGCGTCGCTCGGGCGTGCGGCCGGCGATCTCCAGCACCAGCTTGGTACGCGTCGCTTCCTTGAATTGCTCGCGCTCGCGGATGGGGATGACGAAGGCACCGGGGCCGCCGATCACGCAATCCTCATAATAAACATCGAGGTTGTCGATATCCATGGTGAACGAGTTCGGCCGCTTCAACATGATCGGCAGGCCATTGATGGTGATGCCGGCAGCAAGCACGTCGTCGCGGGCGATGGTGACGAACGAGCCGCTGTTGTTGGCACCGTCGCCTGACACGTCGACCACGCGTCGAAAACCGCGATAGCCGCTGCCGCCGAACAGGGGTTTGGCAAAACCGAGCGCGCCCGAAATCGAGGTGCGCGAGGCACGACGATAAGGCGCGCGCGCAATCTCGTTCACGAATGCATCGGCGCCCTCCGGGCCGTCGATCAGCCGCCATGGCACGACGATCTTCTGATCGTAGGGTCCCGCCCACTCGAAATAGGTGACCGCCACTTTGCCGTGCTGGCCGCTGCGCAGCGCTTGCATGAATTCGCGCGACGTGATGCCGGCGATGTAGCCCTCGCGCTGCAGCGCCTGCTCATCCGGGTCCATCGAGTAGGACACGTCGACGGCCAATACCAGCTCGACGTCAACCGGCACCGCAGTCGCGCTGTTGTCGGCGTACCGAGGCGCCGAGACCGGTGCGGCGAATCCGGCGACCGCCAGCAGCGCGGCAGTACCGATTGTCAGGATCGAGATCAGCGATGCATGCATCCGTCCCTCCGTCGGCGGACGATTCTGCCATGGTGGCATGGGCACTTTGGCAAAGCGACCGCGCGGCACGATCATTCCCGCGGGGTCCTATCATCGATGCTCTCGGTCGACACGATCTCGATCCCGAAGCCGGCGAGGCCAACATAGGTGAGCTTTGCGGAAGTCAGCAAGCGGATCGAGGTGATGCTCAAGTCCTTGAGAATCTGGGCGCCCAGCCCGACCTCGCGCCACTGGCGCGAGCGCGCGACCTCCGAGCCGGTCGAGCCCGGCTGCGGGATGGCATGCGTGGGCACACCGGCCGCCCCGTCGCGCAGAAAGACGATGACGCCGCGGCCTTCCTGCTTGAAGCGCTGCAACGAGGCGTCGATCGAATTTCCGCCGCCGAACACGTCGCGGATGATGTCGGCGCGATGCAGCCGCGCCAGCATGTTCTTGCCGTCACCGATGCGGCCGTAGACGAAGGCCATATGCTGGATGGCGTCGAACGGTGTCACGTAGGCATACCCCGCAAGCGTGCCGATCTTGATCTGCTTGAGCTTGTAGCGCTCGGCAAAGGCGGTCACACTCGGGCCGCGCATCACGGTGCCATCGTCGTTCATCAGCTCGGCAAGCACACCGACCGCCGACAGCCCCGCGAGACGACACAAGTCGATGCAGGCTTCGGTATGTCCGGAGCGCATCAGCACGCCGCCGTCCTTGGCAACCAGCGGGAAGACGTGGCCCGGCCGCACGAAATCGCTGGCGCCCATATTGCCGTTGGCGAGCGCACGCACGGTATTGGTCCGCTCTTCCGCCGAGATACCCGTGGTGAGCCCGTGACGGACATCGACCGAAACCGTAAACGCAGTGCCGAGCGGCGCGTCGTTCGCCGCCACCATGGGATCGAGATGGAGGCGCTTGGCCTCTTCCGCTGAGAGCGGCGCGCAGACGATGCCCGAGGTATGGCGGATGATGAAAGCCATCTTTTCGGGCGTACACAGCGAAGCCGCGACGAACAGATCACCCTCGTTCTCGCGGTCGTCGTCGTCGGTGACGACCACGATTCCGCCGGCGGCAAAGGCTGCGAGCACGGCTTCCACGCGCTGATGGTTATCGAGCACTTTTTGGCCCACTCCATTCAGGCCCGGGCGAACGGCCATGCCGGCGTCTCGCCCATTTGCCCACGCTGACGCAGATAGTGATCGGCGATGACGCATGCCACCATGGCCTCGCCGATCGGCACCGCGCGAATGCCGACGCAGGGGTCATGCCGTCCCTTGGTGCTGATCTCGGTTTCGGCGCCGTAGCGATCGACGGTGCGCCGCGGCGTCAGGATCGACGAGGTCGGCTTGACCGCGAAACGGCAAACGACCGGCTGCCCGGTCGAGATGCCGCCCAAAATGCCGCCCGCATGGTTCGAAAGAAACACCGGCTTGCCGTCGTTGCCCATGCGAATTTCGTCGGCATTCTCCTCGCCGCTGAACGCCGCCGCTGCAAAGCCCGCCCCGATCTCGACCCCTTTGACGGCATTGATGCCCATGAGAGCCGCCGCGAGGTCGCCGTCGAGTTTGCCGTAGATCGGCGCGCCGAGCCCAACGGGCACGCCTTCGGCGACGATCTCGATGACGGCGCCCACGGAGGAACCGCGCTTGCGGATGTCGTCGAGATACGCTTCGAAGAACTTCGCTTGCTCGGCATCCGGGCAGAAGAACGGATTGCGCTCGACCTCATCCCAGTTCCAGCGCGCGCGCTCGATTCCGTGCTTGCCCATCTGGATCAGCGCGCCGCGCACCGTCATACCGGGCACGATTTTGCGAGCGATCGCACCGGCGGCAACACGCGTGGCGGTTTCGCGCGCCGATTGGCGGCCGCCGCCGCGATAGTCGCGAATGCCGTATTTGGCGTCGTAGGTGTAATCGGCGTGCCCCGGCCGGTACTTGTCCTTGATGTCGGAATAGTCCTTGGAGCGCTGGTCGACGTTGTCGATCACGAGCGCGATGGGCGTCCCGGTCGTGACCTGCTCGCCGGTCGCTTCATCGATGAACACACCGGAGAGGATTTTCACCTGGTCCGGCTCGCGCCGCTGCGTGGTGAAGCGCGATTGGCCCGGCCGCCGCTTGTCGAGGTAGGGCTGGATGTCGGCCTCGGTCAGCGCGATGCGGGGCGGGCAACCGTCGACCACGCACCCGATCGCGACGCCGTGGCTTTCGCCGAAGGTCGTGACCCGGAAAAGATGGCCGAAGGTATTGAACGACATGGAGTTCCACTCGCCGCCGTGTGGTAGCCCGCGTGTCAGCCGGGGTCAAATGTCCCTGCGGGATGAAGATGCTGGCCACCGGCTGCCGCCAGGTCAGATCCTTATGCATGGCGGGCGAGCCGGTTTCCCTCGAAAACGTAGACCACGCCCTGGTCGATGGAATAATGCGCGGCATGCTGCGGCGATGCGAGCGCGAGATGTGCAATGAGAGCGCGCGCGGTGCCGCCGTGGGCGGCGACCACCGTATCCTTGCCGACGGTTTCGTACCAATTGCGTATTCGGAGGGTCACTTGCGCATAGCTTTCGCCACCCGGCGGCAGAAAATGCCAGTTGTCGGATTCACGCTTGGCGAGGATGTCCTTGTCCCGTGCCAGCACGTCGTCATAGGTGAGCCCTTCCCAGTCCCCGAACGCGATCTCAGCAAGCCTCGCGTCGACGCAGTAATCGGTGGGTTTTAGGCTGAGCGTCGTAC
>VAZL01000111.1 GCA_005883445.1 Alphaproteobacteria bacterium
CAAGTATTACGGCAATTCCGGCAACGTGCCGGAGTACGGCTACAAGGAGGAGTAAGCGCTACTCGGCCGCCTGCGGCCGACCATATGCCGCTTCAATCATAAAGTCGGACAACGTCGTATAGGCGGCCGTCCACGCCAGCGCGACCTCCGGAGTCCACCGCGGCCCCAATGCGCGCGCCAACGTCCACAGCAGCGCCTCCCCGACCACTGGATAATGTTCCGGCTTTGCGCCGTAGTCGACATGACGTTTGGCCAGCGCGCTGGCGGCCGGCAGAATGCTGGGCAGATCGGACAGGCCGCGAACCACGACGGCTAGGGTGGCCATGAGCTTGTGTCGCTGCTCCGTCATATCGCCGCGGAACAGCGGCTTCACGGCCGGAGCGACGTCGAAAAGTCGGCCATAGAAAGTCTCGGCCGCCTTGTCCGCGACCGGGACGACGTGTGCAAACGTTTGCTGAACGAGCGTCACCTGGTGCGGGGTCATCACCTATCCTTGCTGCCCCGCGGCCGGTCAGGCCGCCTCGATGAAACGGTGCCGCTCGTAGAGGAATTCCAGCACGCGCTGACGACACTTGAGATAAGTCGGGCTGGATGCCACGTCGAGGCGCCAGCGCGGCCGCGCCAGCGGCACGTCCAGCACCTCGCCGATCCGCGCGGCGGGACCATTGGTCATCATCACGATGCGGTCGGACAGCAGGACTGCCTCGTCGACGTCATGGGTGATCATCAGAACGGTATTACGCAACTTCTGATGGATCGCCATGACCGAGTCCTGGAGATGCGCGCGCGTGAGCGCATCGAGCGCGCCGAACGGCTCGTCGAGCAGCAGCACCTTCGGCTCCATGGCGAGCGCGCGGGCGAGACCGACGCGTTGCTTCATGCCGCCGGAAATTTCGGCCGGCCGTTTGTCCTTGGCGTGCGCCATCTGCACGAGCTCGAGATTGTGCATCGTCCAGGCGCGACGTTCGACGCGCGATTTCGTGGCGGAGAACACCTTGTCGACCGCGAGTCGCACGTTGTCGTAGACGGTGAGCCAAGGCAGCAGCGAGTGATTTTGGAACACGACGGCGCGGTCGGGCCCGGGTTCATCCACCTCGCGCTCCTCCAGCAACACACCGCCGATGGTCGCGCGTGTGAGCCCGGCGACGATATTGAGCAGCGTGGTCTTGCCACAGCCGGAGTGGCCGATGATCGAGACGAATTCACCCTTCTCGATGCCAAGCGTGATGTCTTTGAGCACCTCGGTCTCGAGCGCACCGCGGGTAAAGGTCTTGTCGATGTGGTCGAGCTTGAGATAGGCCATCATTCTCGCTCGCTTTCAGTTGGCAGCGGTGCCGTGGGTGACGAGCGTGGCGATGCCGGCAACGATGCGGTCGAGCACGAAGCCGATCAGCCCGACATAGAGCAGCGCCAGAATGATCTCGCTGATGTGCGAGGAGTTCCACGCGTCCCAGATGAAGAAACCGATGCCCACGCCGCCGATCAGCATTTCGGCCGCCACAATGGCCAGCCACGAGAGGCCGATGCCGATGCGCAGTCCGGTGAAGATGTAGGGCGCCGCCGACGGCAACATGATCTTCCAGAAGAACTCGAAGTGATTGAGCCGAAGGACCCGCGCTACGTTGTGGTAATCTTGCGGAATGTTGCGGATGCCGACCGCGGTATTGATGATGATCGGCCAGATCGCGGTAATGAAGATGACGAAAATCGCCGAAGGCTGGCCGTTGCGGAATGCGGCAAGCGAGAGCGGCAGCCAAGCGAGCGGCGGCACCGTGCGCAGCACTTGGAAAATCGGATCGAGCCCGCGCATGGCCCAGGTCGACTGTCCCACCAGCGTGCCGAGCGCGACTCCCACAAGCGAAGCCAGCAGGTAACCGGACGCCACCCGTTGCAGGCTCGCCGACAGGTGCCAGAACAGCCCTTTGTCGAGACCACCGCGATCGAAGAACGGATCGACGATCAGTTCCCACGTATCGTCGAGGACCCGCGACGGCGGCGGCAGCGTCGAGCCGGCGCGACGACAGAGCAGCTCCCAGACCAGCAGAGTGACCGTGATGACCACGATCGGCGGCACGACGCGAATGGCGACATCGCGGACGCGGGTCGCGAGGCGAGTCGCAAGCGCGTTCCGCTTCGGTTCGAGCGGCAAGACCTTGGCCGTCGGCGCCGGCATGACCGGCGTTGGTTCGGCCTTCACGAGCGGCATGTTCATCGCATCGGTGTCCCGGTCCGGTGCATGGGGTTAGGCAATCTCAGCCGATTTCGGCGCGCTTGATCGCCAGGCTCTTGAGGTAGGCGCGCGGATCTTCGGGATCGAAGACCTTGCCGTCGAAGAAAGTCTCCTTGCCGCGCGAGGTCGAGGTCGGGATCTGGTCGGTCGGCACGTTGAGTTCTTTGGCGGCCGCACGCCAGAGGTCCTCGCGGTTGACCTTGTTGATCAAGGCCTTGGCGTCGACGTCCGGCTCGAATTTGCCCCAGCGGATGTCCTCGGTGATGAACCACAGCTCGTGGCTCTGGAACGGGTACGAGGCGAAGTCGCGCCAGTACTTCATGATGTGCGGGCTGTTCTCGACCACCTTACCCGGCAGGCCGTAGTCGAACTTGCCTTTGGTGCGATCGAGGATGTCCTCGACCGGCGCGTTGATCCACTGACGCTTGGCCATGATGGCCGCAAGCTCCCCTTGATTCTCCGGCTGGTCGCACCACTGCTGGGCCTCCATCACGGCCATCACCAGCGCCTTGGCGGCGCTGGGATTCTTGTCGACCCAAGCCGCGCGCATGCCGAGCGATTTTTCTGGGTGCTTGTTCCACAGCTCGCCGGTGGTGATGGCGGTGTAGCCGATGTTCTGGTGGATGAGCTGCAGATTCCACGGCTCGCACACGCAGAAGCAGTCCATGGTGCCGACCTTCATGTTCGCCACCATCTGCGGTGGCGGCACGACGATGGTCTCAATGTCCTTGTCGGGGTCGATGCCGCCGGCCGCGAGCCAATAGCGGATCCACAGATCGTGGGTACCGCCGGGGAAGGTCATCGCGGCCTTCACGGGCTTGCCCGCGGCCTTCTTCTTCTCAAGGGCTTCCTTGAACGGCTTGGTGTCGAGGCCGACCTTGAGGTCGGCGTATTCCTTGGCAACGGAGATTGCTTGGGCATCGAGGTTCAACCGCGCCAGGATGTACATCGGCGTTGGGACGTTGTTCTGCGTCACCTTGCCGGCGGAGATCAGGTACGGCATCGGCGTGAGGATGTGCGCGCCATCGATGCCGTTGCCTTCGGAACCCAGCACGAGGTTGTCGCGGGTCGCTCCCCACGACGCCTGCTTCTGGACTTCGACGCCGGGCATGCCGTGCTTGGCGAAAAAGCCTTTATCCTTGGCAACGAACAGCGCCCCCGCGTCCGTGAGCGCGATGAATCCGAGGTTAGCCTTGGTCACCTCCGGCCCTGCGGCTTCCGCAATGTGCACGCCAGCAGGGAATTTCGCCTGCAGTGCGCCCACAAGCGCGGCCGTCCCCACGGTCGTCTTCAGAAAAGCGCGCCGGCTTACTCCGCAGCGGGTCTTCGTTGCGATGGCTGTCATCTGAGTTGGTCGTCCTCTCAACGTCTCGTGCTGTTCCCAGCCGCCTGCTCGTCCCGCTGCTCCTGGTGAACCAAACGACAAACGCCGCCCCCCGGCGCTCGCAAGCGTCTCTCCCCAGGGCGGCGGCGTTGCCTGTCCAGTCCGCGACAAAGCCCACGGCGCCGTCAGCGGCGACGGCGTCGCTTCGCGGTTTCTTTACAAGCTTCGTGCCAAGTGCGCAGGCCAGGATAAAGCCTCAGTAAATCAATCAGATAAGCTTGTTAGAATCGGATCTCAGCGTTAGCCTCCGGAGCCCCGGCCTGCCCTCCCGAAAGCAGCGTGCAAAAATTTTGTGCAGCGCAAAATCCGGGGCGCGGAGCGTTACGCGCGTCGGATTTTCCAGCTGCCGATGTGCGCGGCGAGGTCGCTCGAATCGAAGGCCGGACCGGCAAAGGCGCCGATCCCGTCGGCGGGTTCGCCCTCAAGGTCCGGCGCCGTATCGGCGATGGCCGCGTCGTAGAGATCGGGCCGGAAGACCGACTTCGCCGCAGAGAGCAACTCGGCCGAGAGCGGCGCCTGTCCCCATCGCACCATCTGGCCGTAGAGCCACGCGGCCTGCACCGGGTCGGGGCGAGCGGCACCCGTGCGGCCGATCAGGAGATAGCGATCGCTCGCGCGCATGGTCCCGTCTGGGGCGACCTTCATGCGGCCATCGAGAGTGCGGCGGATCACCTCGGCGGCAACCCCGATGCGGTTGGGCGCGGCAAGCATCGCGGTGACCTCCTCGCGGTTGGTCGTGTCCTCGACGAAAGCGGCCGCGCGGCCATGGGCGCGAACGAGCCGCAACAGCGTCTGCGGATGCTCATCCGCCCAGCGGCTGCGGACCGCCAGCACTTTCTCCGCCGCACGCGGCAAGATCTCGCACACGAAGTGCAGGATAAAGCCGATGCCGAGATCGACCGCGACCGAGTTCCACGGCGCACCAACGCAAAATCCATCCACCTGCCCGTTGGCAAGACTTTCGACCATGTAAGGGGGCGGCAAGACCACGAGACGGACATCCTCGTCGGGATCGACGCCGCCGGCCGCCATCCAGAAGCGCAGATGGTAGTTATGGGTCGAGAACGGGAACGTCATCCCGAACGTGAGCGGCTCTTCGCCTCTCGCGTTGCGTTTCGCAATGACCCGGGCGAGCGCGCGTGCCGACACCAGCGGGTCGATGATGTTTCCCTCCGCCACTGCCGCGATCGCCGCATAGAGCGCGGGCGAGACGGTGATGGCGTTGCCGTTCACCCCGAGTCCGAAGGGGGCGACGATCGGAACTTTCACATGGCCGAGCCCGAGACTCGAGGCGATGGCGATCGGCGCCAATAGGTGCGCGGCATCGAACAAGCCGATGTTGAGCTTGTCGCGCACGTTCGACCAGGACACTTCGCTAACAAGCTCGACGTCGAGCCCTTCGGCAGCGGTGAAGCCTTTGTCGACCGCGACGATCAGGGCCGCAGCGTCGGCGAGCGGGATGAATCCGATCCGCAACTTCGCTTCGCTCGCGATCATTTCAATAGCTCCGCAGCCGTGACCACCGACTGCGCGACCTCGGCGATCTTCTTGCTCTCGTTCATCGCCGTCCTGCGCAGCAGGGCGTAGGCTGCCTCTTCGGTGAGGTTTTTCGCGGTCATGAGAATGCCCTTGGCGCGGACGATCACCTTGCGTTCCTCGAGTGCGGTGCGCGCGCGCTCAAGCTCGTCCCGCAGCCGCGCGAAGGAATTGAAGCGCGAGATACAGAGATCGAGGATGTTCTTGATGCGCTCCTTTTGCAGGCCTCCGACGATGTAGGCGGAGACGCCGGCATCGACGGCAGCCTCGATCGAGGCCTTGTCGCTCTGATCGACGAACATGGCGATGGGCCGCTTCACCGCCCGGCTGACCTGGAACATCTGTTCGAGCACGTCACGGCTCGGATTCTCGAGGTCGATCAAGATGACGTCGGGGTCGAGGGCGTAGATGCGAGCGAGCAGGTGCGAGGTCTCGGCGAGGCGCATCACGTGAACGTGGCCGGCCTCGCGCAGCCCGTCCTCCAGGATCGCCGCGCGGATCGGATTCTCATCGACGATGACGATCTTGAGCGAAGGCTGCATGGGTGCAGGCGGCAATTTTCAAGCCCCGTGCCAAGCCGCGTCGAGCCCAGATTCTCGAACTCTATCAATTTGTTGAGTGCCAAAGCGACGGCTGCCGCAAGCTCGCGCCGTGCGCCCCTGGTGGAATCTTGGGCAGCGGCGCCCAGCAAGGATGCAGGGCCGAGCTCACGGCGCTCGAATGTCCACAGGGGTGCTTTTCGCTCGCGGCCGAATCACGCCTTTATACCCGCGCACCGCTTCTTCCAGATGCTCGGCTGGAGCATCCACGCAGCTCGGGCGTGGCTCACATGCGCTTCCACGCAGACCTGCACGTCCACTCGAAATACTCGCGGGCGACGAGCCGGGATCTCGATCTCGAGCACCTCGCCGCCTGGGCGTGCCGCAAAGGCATCGGCGTGGTCGGCACCGGCGACTTCACCCATCCGGCCTGGTGCGCCGAGCTCAAGCAGAAGCTCGTTCCCGCCGAGCCCGGCCTCTATCGCCTGCGCGACGACATCGAGCAGGCGATCGCACAGACGCTACCGCCGACGTGCCGCGCCTCGGTACGCTTCATGCTCGAGGTCGAAATCTCCACCATCTACAAGAAGGCCGACCGCACCCGCAAAGTCCATCACCTGATCTACGCACCGGACTTCGAGACCGTCGATCGCATGTCGGCACGGCTCGCCCGCATCGGCAATATCGCATCCGACGGCCGCCCGATTCTCGGCCTCGACTCCCGCGACCTCCTGGAGATCGCGCTCGAATCCGGTCCGCACGCCTATTTGGTGCCGGCCCACATCTGGACGCCGTGGTTCGCGGCGCTGGGATCGCAATCCGGCTTCGACTCGATTACCGAGTGTTACGGCGACCTCGCCGACCGCATCTTCGCGGTCGAGACCGGCCTTTCGTCCGACCCGCCGATGAATTGGCGGGTCTCGTTCCTCGACCGCTATCGCCTCACCTCAAATTCGGACGCCCATTCGCCCGGCAAGCTCGGGCGGGAGGCGACCACCTTCGACTGCGAGCGCGACTACTTCGCCATCAAGCATGCATTGGAGACCGGTCACGGCTATGTCGGCACGGTCGAGTTCTTTCCCGACGAAGGAAAATACCATCTCGACGGCCATCGCAAATGCGAGGTGCGGCTCACCCCAAGGGAAACGCTGGCGCATGGCGGACGTTGCCCGGTCTGCGGGGAGCCGCTGACGATCGGCGTCGAGCACCGGGTCGAGGTGCTCGCTGACCACAGCGAGGCGCAGGCGCTGCCGCCGCCGACCGCCGGTATGGTGTCGAACTTCGTGCCGCTGCCGGAGATTCTTTCCGAGCTCACCGCCAGCGGAGCGGCATCGCGCGCGGTGGTGCGCGGTTACGATCAGGCGATCGCCAAGCTCGGCTCGGAGCTTTCCATCCTGCAATCGGTGCCGGTCGAGGACATCGCTCGTGCCGGTTCTCCGCTGCTCGCGGAGGCGATCACGCGCCTGCGCGCGGGACAGGTGATCTGCGAGGCAGGCTACGACGGCGAATACGGCGTCATCCGCCTGTTCGAGGACAGCGAGCTCAAGCAATTGACCGCCGGCGGATTGCTGTTCGACGCGCCGATCTCGAAACGAATGCGAAACGAACCGCCGAAGCCGATCGTGACACACGCGCCGGCATCGGATGACCGCAAGACCGAGCCGGTGCGGCCGCGGCTGCGACTGGTTCGCGAAGCCCCAAGCAGCGCTGGCTCGGGCGTCCTTGCGCAGCTCGACGACGATCAGCGCCCGGCGGCACAGATCGTCGAGGGGCCGCTCTTGATCGTCGCCGGTCCGGGCTCGGGCAAGACTCGCACGCTGACGTATCGCATCGCGCATCTGATCGCCGAGCGTGGCGTCGCCGCCGAGACCTGCCTCGCCATCACCTTTACCCGCCGCGCCGCGGCCGAAATGCGCCAGCGCCTCTCAGCGTTGCTTGCGGACCGCGCTGAAGAGGTTGCGATTCACACCTTCCATTCGCTCGGCCTTGCCATCCTGCGCGAGCAGGCTAGCGCGGCCGGCTTGCACCGCGGCTTTCGAGTCGCCGGCGAAGCGGAGCGCATCGCACTGCTCGCCGA
>VAZL01000112.1 GCA_005883445.1 Alphaproteobacteria bacterium
GCGCTGCACGCGCGGGTCGTCGCAGATGGCGACATTGAACCGCATCCATGGCGAGCGCTCGAGATGCGGACGAAATACGACCCCGGGCGCGAGCATGATGCCGTCGCTCGCGGCGGCCTCCGCCAGCGGCAACGCGTCCTCGACCTGGGGAAAACGCGCCCAGACGAACATCCCGGAATTAGGCTCGGCGAATAGTTCAAGCCCAATTCCCTCGAACGCGCGCACGACATTGGCGCGGGCCGCGTCGAGCCGCTCGTGCAGCCGCGCGAGATATTTGCGATAGTGGCCGTCGACCAGCATCAGGTAGATGAGACGTTCGGTGAACTGTGACGTCGTGATGCTGGTGAGCATCTTGATGTCTGCGAGCTCGTTGGCGATGTGCGGCGCGCAGGCGACGAACCCGACGCGCAAGCTGCCCGACAAGGTCTTGGAGAAGCTGCGCGCATAGATCACGCGGTTGAGCTGGTCGAGCGTCGCCAGCCGCGGCGTGGCCTTCACCTGCAGATCGCAGAAGATGTCGTCTTCTACGACGAAGAAGCCGCAGCGCTCGGCCGCCTGCAGCACCTTGAAACCGACATGCGGGCTCATGTCGGTGCCGGTCGGATTCTGCATCACGGACTGCGTGAAATAGACTTTCGGACGGTGCGCGGCGGCGAGCTTCTCCAGCGTCGCGATGTCCGGCCCGTCCGCATTGCGCGGCACCGCCAGCATCTCCACGCCCTGCAGTCGCAGGTTTCCGAACATGTTGTAGTAGCCGGGATCATCCACCAACGCCGCGTCGCCCGGTTTGAGCAGATAGCGGATGACGAGTTCGAGCGCCTGGCTGGTGCCCTGCGTCAGCAGGACCTGGCCGGCGTGAGCAGTGATGCCGAGCTCGGCGAGCAGCAGGACCAGATGCTCGCGCAGCGGCAGATAGCCGAACGGATTGCCGTATTCGAGCAGGTGGGTACCGTTCTTGCGTGCCAGCGCACCGAGGCTTTGTCGGATGCCGGCCTCGTCGAGCCATGAGTTGGGCAACCAAGGCCCGCCAGCGAGAATGGTGTCCTCTCCCGCCTCCAGCAGGCGGCGGATCAGCCAGACCAACTCCTCGTTGCGCTTGTGATCGGTCGACGGGGCAGGCTGGGATGCCTCGGCACGCGCCGGCGCCGTGTAGAAGCCCGCGCCACGGCGCGATTGCAAATAGCCCATCGCGACCAGGCGATCGTAAGCCTCGACCACGGTGAACCGGCTGACATTGTGGCTCTCGGCAAAACCGCGGATCGACGGCAGTCGCGTGCCGGGACGCAGCAGCCGGTCGTCGATCTGCCGCTTGATGCCGGTGACGATCTGGTCGGCCAGCGGACGGTCCGGGCTGAACGTCAGGGACAGCATGGCACTTTGCCCGAGTGCATAACTGGCCTGGTCTCTGGACCAGTACAGTTATGTTGACTGACACGAGAATTGTCTATGTCTGACTTCTCAAGTGTCAGGCACTCTCCGGCGCGTGTCAAGCGAGCAGTGACAGGAGAATCAAAATGCCGCTCATTCAGGTTCGCGTCATCAAGGACGTTTTCAGCAAGGATCAGAAGCGACAGATCATCAAGAAGCTGACCGATGCCATGGTCTCGATCGAAGGCGAGAACATGCGGGGGGTGACCTGGGTGAAGATCTCCGAAGTAACCAGCGGCGAGTGGGGCATCGGCGGCAAGCCGCTGACCACCGAAGCGGTTAAGGAGCTGGCCGCCGGCCGACGCGCCGCGTGACGAGCCATCGGCTCGGCATCGCTGGAAAGGCCTCAATCAGCTTGCGGTTGATCAGGCATTCCGCGATCTGGATGGCGTTGAGCGCCGCGCCCTTGCGCAGATTGTCAGACACGCACCACAACGCGAGGCCGTTCTCCACCGTCGGATCCTCGCGAATGCGGCTGACATAGGTTGCGTCTTCGCCCGCCGCCTCGTAGGGCGTGGCGTAGCCGCCGGCCTCGCGCTTGTCGATCACGATCACGCCCGGCGCCTCGCGCAGGACATCGCGCGCCTCGTCCGCCGTGATCGGGTTCTCGAACTCGATATTCACCGCCTCCGAATGGCCGACGAAGACCGGCACCCGCACGCAGGTGGCGACGACCTTGATCTTGGGATCGAGGATCTTCTTGGTCTCGGCCACCATCTTCCACTCTTCCTTGGTGAAGCCATCCTCCATGAACACGTCGATGTGGGGGATCACGTTGAAGGCCATGCGCTTGGGAAACTTCTTCGGCGTGATCTCGTCGAGCGTGTAGACCGACTTGGTCTGCGTGAACAATTCGTCCATCGCTTCCTTGCCGGCGCCCGACACGGATTGATAGGTCGCCACCACCACGCGCGTGATCTTGGCCTTGTCGTGCAACGGCTTGAGCGCGACCACGAGCTGCGCGGTCGAGCAGTTCGGGTTGGCGATGATGCCCTTCTTCCGGAAGCCGGTAACCGCGTCGGCATTGACCTCGGGCACGATCAACGGAACGTCGGCGTCGTAGCGCCAGCACGAGGAATTGTCGATCACGACCGCACCGGCCGCCGCGATCTTCGGCGACCATTCCTTCGACACCGCCGCGCCCGCCGACATCAGGCAGATGTCGACGTCGGAGAAGTCGTGGTGCTCGAGCGCTTTGGCCTTGAGCGTCTTGTCGCCGAAGCTGACCTCGCTGCCCTGGCTGCGGCGCGAGGCGAGCGCGATCACCTCGTCGGCGGGAAACGACCGCTCGGCGAGTATCGCCAGCATTTCGCGGCCCACATTGCCCGTGGCGCCGACCACCGCGACCCTGTAACCCATTGTCAACTCCGAAAATTCTCTGCCGCCGCCCGCCGGTGCGATCGCGGCGCAAGGCTTCTAAGCGAAGGCGGCGGAAGGGCGCGAGCAAGAGCGAGCGAGGGCCGCCTCAGCTGCCGTAATTCTGCTTCAGGTAATCCGCGATGACCTTGGCGTCGGCGTCGCTGATCGGAGCTCCGAACGCCTTGATCATCTTGGTGACCTCGGCGTCCCACAAAGCCGCGTTCGGAAACGGCGAATTCATCACGATGTAATCGAGGCTGTGGCAACCGGAGCAGTTGTCCTCGACCTTGTCGAGACCCGGCCCCTTCTTCAGTTCCACTGGTTTCTCCTCGGCGGCGGCGGCAAGCGCGATCGCGGAAGCCGCGAGAGCGATGATCATAGCGCGCATGGCGACCCCCCTCAGGCCACGTTGAACGTGACGCTGTGAACGACGTTGTGGTGATAACCGGCCGGATTGTGGATCAGCTCGGTTGTCTGGCTTTGCCCGATCTTGTTGGTGGCGCGCGCCATCACCGTTTGTTTACCGGGGGCCTTGGGCGCAAAATTGTAGCTGAAGGTGCGGAAGGCGAAGCGGCCGAGATCCTCGCCCAGCGTCGCGGCGAGCCAGGTCTTGCCGCCGTCGCTCGACACCTCGACCGTGTTGATGCCGTAGCCGCCGTCCCAGGCGATGCCGCCCATGGCGACCGGCCCCATCTTCACGTTCGCGCCGTCGGCGGGGTTGGTGATCAACGAATTCACGACGATCTCGGTGATCGGCGTGTTCACTGCCGTTTCCTGCGAGGTGAAGCGTGCAACGACCGGAAACCTTCCCAATGGGATGCGATAGGCCGTATTCATCCAAAATCCGCTTTCGGGTCTCGTCACGGCCGAGATCGAAGTGACGTGTTTCATCCAATAGACCCCGGTCCAACCCGGCACGATGAGACGCGCCGGGAAGCCATTGAGGTGCGGCAGCGGCGCCCCATTCATTTCGTAGGCCACGAGCGTGGTGTCCTCGATTGCCTTCCAGGTCGGGATGCTCTTGATGAAGTCGGGGGTCTTGTCGGTAACGCCCGAATCGGCGCCGTCGAAGACGATTTCGATCGCCTCCTTTTTAAGGCCGACCTTGTCCAGAAGGTCTTTGAGCCGGGCGCCTTTCCAGCGCGCGCAGCCCATGGCGCCGTTGCTCCACTGCACCCCGGGAACGTGGGGTTGGAATAGGCCCCGCCGGTTGCCCGAGCAGAGGTTCACCGCGACCAGTTCGGCTGCCGGCAACCGTTTGAGATCGTCGAGCGTGAACTCGGCCTGGCCGTTGGCGCCTTCGCCGCCAACCACGATTTTCCAGGTTTTGACGTCAACCTCCGGGATGTTCGAGAGATGGTAGCGAACGAAAAATGCGTCATTCGGCGTGATGGCGGTACGGAAATATTCAATCGGCGTTTCGTAGTTCGGCGGCCGATAGCTGACGGGCAGATCGATGGCAGCACCCGCTGCCCGCGCCGACCCCAGCTCGAGGCCTGACCCGGTGAGCGCAAGTCCCGCGCCCGCTGCCTTGATAAGATGCCGACGTGTGAACATGGCGTTCTCCTCCCTGGTCTTTTTTTCTCTTGGCAGGGGGTTTCACGGAATATTTTGTGCCTTGACGGCAAAATCTTAAACGATCTTCCCTGATAGTCCATAGAGGGAATTTTGACACACCCGGCAACGGAGTGGCACCCACAGGCCGTGGCGGCTGTTACCGAAGCCGAAACAAAGTTAGTGTATGGTCTCACGGAATCGCATGAGGGGCGTCATGAACATGAGGATTTACGCGGCCGGGCTCTGCGTTGCGGTGATGGCGGTGACGGCCATTGCCGTTGCCCCGGTCGATGCCGCGACGAAGAAAAAGCAGCAGGTTTACACCACCGCGCCCACCGCTCCGGTCAATCGCCCGCGTGCGCGCGTCACCGTCGCGCCGCGTTCGTTCCTCGACGCCGGGACCGAGGTTCTGCCGGGCGAGCGCAAATTCACCGACTACGCCTTCCCTGTGGGCCCGTATTCGGGGGCCATTCGATCTTCCGAGCCGCTATAATCCGTACGGTTGGTAACCCGGGGCTGCGCGCTCACCACGGCTCACGGCGATGGCTGGCGCGGAGCGTTTCTGTAGTCACTGCGCGGTGATATTGGCGGCGTGCGCGGTTTCGGTCCAATTCTTGAGATCGGTGGCAATGGTACGTTGAAAGTCCACGGGCGTGCCGCCTGCGGGCGATAGGCCCTGTTGGGCGAATTTGGCGATCAGATCGGGATCGCGCAGCGCCCGGTTGACCTCCGTGTTGATGCGCTCGATGACGTCCTTCGGTGTGCCGGCTGTGGTCAGCAGGCCGATCCATTGGATTGCCTCGAAGCCGGGAAAGCCTTGCTCCGCGACCGTGGGGAGATCGGGCAGCTGCGCATCGCGGCTGAGGCTTCCGCTCGCGATCGCACGCAACGCGCCAGCCTGGATCTGCGGCAGCGAAAGCAACGTCGAGATTGCGGTAAATTGCGTGTCGCCGGCGACCATCGCGGTCATGGCGGGCGCGCCACCGCGATAGGGGATGTGCTGCAGCTTGATGTCCGCCTTGCGGCTGAACAACTCGATGACGAGGTGCGTCTGTGTGGCCGCGCCCGGGGAGGCATAATTGAGCTTGCCGGGATTGGCTTTGGCGAGGGTTACGAATTCTGCAAGCAAATGGGCCGGCACTTTTGGATTCACGAGGAACAATAGCGAATTCTTCGCCACCATGACGATGGGCGCGAGATCGCGCTCGGGGTCATAGGGCAGTTTCGGATTGGTGGCCGGGACCACCGTGAAGCTCGAGGCCACCATCAGCAGCGTGTAGCCGTCCGGCGGCGCTTTTGCGGTGGCGTCGGTTCCGACGATGCCGCTCGCGGCCGGTCGGTTGTCGACGATGAAGGGCTGGCCCAGCGATCGCTCCAGATAAGGTGCGACCAGTCGCGCCACGACGTCGTTGAGACCGCCCGCCGCGAACGGGACGATCAGGCGAACGGGGCGATTGGGATAAGTGTCGGCGTCAGCGCCGGCGGCGCGCAATGCGGCGAGCGCCATGACAACAAACGCGAGGCTCCGAATGCCGAACCTCCTTGCGGCGGCTTGAGTCATTGCATGTGTCCTGCCTGCCACCATTGCGCACCGCGCTTTGCTCGGGGGCAGTCAGGCCACGAGCTTCTCCATCTCGCCGATGACCGCATCGCCCATTTGCCCCGTGGTCACGACCTTGGCGCGCTCCGACTTGATGTCGGCGGTGCGCAGCCCTTGCGCGAGCGCGGCCGCGATCGCTTGATCGATCTGGTCGGCCTCCTTGGCCATGTTGAGCGAGTAGCGCAGCGCCATGCCGTAGGAGGCGATCATGGCGATCGGGTTGGCGATGCCTTTGCCGGCGATATCGGGGGCGGAGCCGTGTACCGGCTCGTACATGGCTTTGCGCTTTTTCGTCTTGGAATCGACCTCGCCGAGCGAGGCCGACGGCAGCATGCCCAGCGAGCCGGTGAGCATGGCGGCGATGTCCGACAGCATGTCGCCGAACAGATTGTCGGTGACGATGACGTCGAATTGCTTGGGCCAGCGCACGAGCTGCATGCCGCCGGCGTCGGCGAGCTGATGCTCGAGCTTGACGTCCTTGAACTCGCGGGCGTGCACCTCCTTGACCACCTCGTGCCAGAGCACGCCCGTTTTCATCACGTTGCGCTTCTCCATCGAGGTGACCTTGTTCCGGCGTTTGCGCGCGAGCTCGAAGCCAACCCGGGCGATGCGCTCGATCTCGTAGGTGTCATAGACCTGAGTGTCGACCGCGCGCTTCTGTCCGTTGCCGAGATCGGTGATAGTCTTGGGTTCGCCGAAATAGACCCCGCCGGTCAATTCACGCAAAATGATGATGTCGAGCCCGTCCACCACCTCGCGCTTGAGGCTCGAGGATTCCGCGAGCGCGGGATAGCAGATCGCCGGGCGGATATTAGCGAACAGGCCGAGCTCCTTGCGCAGACGAAGCAGTCCCGCCTCCGGTCGCACGTCATACGGTACGCCGTCCCAGTTTGGCCCGCCGACCGCGCCGAAGATCACGGCATCGGCCGCGTGCGCCTTGGCCATTGTGGCGTCGGTGATCGCGACCTTGTGCGCCTCGTAGCAGGAACCGCCGACGAGCGCTTCTTCGGTCTCGAAGGTGCCCAGACCGTGCGCATTCATGAAGGCGATGAGCTTTTTCACCTCGGCCATCACCTCCGGTCCGATGCCGTCGCCGGGGAGAAGAAGGAGCTTGTGGGTAGGCATTGCGAACTGCCTCGCTTGAATGCATCTCCCTGCGATTGCTAAAGGCGCACGCATGGCTTGGCAAGCTGCAGCTCAATTTGCCCGCAGCCGGCTGTGGTTCGCGGGCGGTCCGCGGCTCGCGCTGGGCGCGATGCCCACCGTTCTAGGTGTCCCGTTGCTCATCACGGGTTAGAGTCGGGCAAGCAGACAGAGAAAGGCGCATGTCCCCACGGCGTCCAAAGGTGGTGATCGTCGGCGCCGGATTCGGCGGGCTCGAGGCGGCGAAGGCGCTCAACCGCCTTGCCGTCGACGTGACCGTGATCGATCGCCAAAACCATCATTGCTTTCAGCCGTTGCTGTACCAGGTCGCTACCGCCGCGCTGTCGCCGGCCGAGATCGCCTGGCCGATCCGGCACATCTTACGGCAGCAGCGCAATGCGACGGTGTTGATGGCGGAGGTCAGCGGCATCGACCTGGCAGGGCGGTGCGTTCAGACCAGCGCGGGTCCAATTTCCTACGACTATCTTGTGATCGCGACAGGCGCCACGCACTCCTATTTCGGTCACGACGATTGGATTGACTTCGCGCCGGGGCTCAAGCGAATCGAAGACGCGACCCGCATTCGCCGAAGCATCCTGCTGGCATTCGAGCACGCCGAGCTCGCCCACGACGATGCCGAGCGGCAGCGCCTGCTCACTTTTGTCATCGTCGGTGGGGGAGCGACCGGCGTCGAAATGGCCGGTGCCATCGCCGAGATCGCGCGCCAGACCCTGGCCAAGGACTTTCGGCGGATCGATCCTCGCAGCTCCCGCATCATCTTGCTCGAGGCAGGTCCGCGCGTTCTGCCCACCTTGCCCGAGGATCTTTCGAGATATGCCGAGCATACGCTCACGCGCATGGGGGTCGACGTAAGGACCTCCACGCCCGTAATCAATTGCGATCGGCGCGGCGTCGACCTCGATCGCGGACGCATCGATGCCAGCACCATCATCTGGGCCGCGGGGGTCGTTGCCTCGCCCGCCGCCCGCTGGCTCGGTGCCGAGCACGATCGCGCCGGCCGCGTGCTGGTGCGACCCGATCTTTCGCTCCCGGACCATCCGGAGGTGTTCGTGATCGGTGACGCGGCGGGGGTCCATGACCAGACGGGGGCAATGGTTCCGGGTGTCGCACAGGCCGCCAAGCAAATGGGCCGCTATGTCGGTCGGGTCATTGCGGCGCGCGTCGACGAGACACCGTCACTTCCGCCGTTTCGATATCGGTCGTTCGGCGATCTCGCCACCATCGGGCGGCGGGCCGCGGTAGTGAACTTCGGATACCTGCGCCTCAAGGGATTTGTCGGATGGCTATTCTGGAGCCTGGTCCACATTTATTTCCTGATCGGGGTCAAGAACCGGTTCATCGTGGCGTTCACGTGGCTGTGGGACTACCTCACGTTTCATCGCGGCGCCCGGCTCATCACGGAGGTTCCGCCGCCGGGCCGGGGGTAAGTTCTTCGTTGGCGATCAAATCCCGCTGAACCAGTTGTATCCCTGATCCTCCCAGTATCCGCCGAGATACTTGTCGGTGACAGCCATCTCCATCACGTGCTTCGGATTCTTGAAGCCGAGCTTGGTCGGCATCCGCACCTTCATCGGGAAGCCGTACTTGCGCGGCAGGATCTCGCCGTCGAACTTGAAGGTCATCTGGGTCTGTGGATGCAGCGCGGTCGGCATGTCGATCGAGGTCGAATAGCCCTCCGCGCAGCGAAACCAGACATATTTCGCGCGCGTATCGGCGCCGACGCGCCTGAGGAACTCGCGCAGCGGCGTGCCGGTCCATTTACCGATCGCGCTCCAACCTTCCACGCAGATAAGGCGGGTGATTTGGGTTTCCTGCGGCAGCGCGTAGAGCTCGTCGAGAGTCCACGATTTCTTGTTGTCGACCATGCCGCCGACTTCGAGCTTGTAATCCTCCTTGTCGACTTCGGGCGCGTCCTCCTCCGGGTAATAGGCATTGAACGGGAACGGCCTTCTGACCGCGCTGTCGGGGTAGGTCGGCGCGAGCTTGTTCGGATTGAACAGCCATGCCTGGGCCCGGTCGTTGAAATAGGAGATTTTCATCAGCACATGTTCCGCCGATGCACTGTCGACGATGTCGCAGCCGGTGAGAAAGGCAAGCGCCCCGAGGCTCGCGCCGCCGCGCAAGAACAAGCGCCGCGTCGGAGCCGGCATGAGTTTCGCCGCATCCTTGACGAGGAGCTGGGGATCGACGCCCGTTGGGTTTTTTCGAATGCGCGGCATCCTCGTTGCTCCTGGACTTTGAACGTCGGCGCTATCGGCCGGTGATCATGGCGCGCAGTGACTTCGGGACGAGCAAAGCCATGATCACATGAAGGACGAAAAAGCCGACGATGGCCGCCATGGCGAAGAAGTGCACGTAGCGGGCGGCATCGTAACCGCCGAACACGGCGGTCAACTCCTGCAATTGCACCGGCTTCCATATCGCGAGGCCCGACAGCACGATGACGATGCCAGCGAGAATGACGCCGAGATAAAGTAGCTTCTGCACGGCGTTGTAGACCGAGAGATCGTCGTAGGTGAGCTTTCCGGTGAATGCCGCTTTGGTATCGGCCAAGACCTCGCTGGGGCGAATCGGAACGAGCTTGCGCCGGAAACGCCCAGTCGCGATACCAAGCACCAGATAGACGAGACCATTCACCACTAGCAGCCACATTGCCGCGAAATGCCAGAGCAGCGCGCCCGCAAGCCAGCCTCCGAGGGTGATCCCGGGAGGAAACAGGAATGCAAACAGCGGCGAGGCATTGTAGATCTGCCAGCCCGAGCCAATCATGATGATCATGGCCACAGCGTTCACCCAATGGGTGAGGCGCACCCAGAGTGGATGGATGGCGGCACCCGTCGGGGCGGCGGGCGTCAAGGCCTGTTCATGGGTGGCTCCGATCGACATGGCCCGGCTTTTGCGGTTGAGCTGCAGTTGAGCTGTAATCGAGCGACCTATAGCAAATTCGCGCGGGCCGGTGGTTTCACGTTCCCGTGCCGCCGAGGCCCGCATCCGAGGTTCCTGCAACACGCCGCATCCGAGCCAGATGAACAAAGGTTCGCCAAACACGGCTCGATCAGTCCGGCCGAAGAATGACCTGGTGGATATATGTCGAAGACCGGCGACGGCAACTTTTTCGAAGACTTTCACATCGGCCAGGTGATCAAGCATGCCGTTCCTCGCACCATCACGGTCGGGGACGTCGCGCTCTACAATGGCCTGTTCGGTCCGCGTTTTGCCGTGCAGTCCTCGGATGTCTTCGCGCGTGCGATCGGCTATCCGTGCTCGCCGGTCGATGATCTCCTCGTCTTCCACGTCGTGTTCGGCAAGACGGTACCGGACATCTCGCTCAACGCCGTCGCCAATCTCGGCTATGCCGCCTGCCGCGTTCTCGCGCCGGTCTATCCCGGAGACACTCTTAATGCCGAGTCCGAAATCATTGGGCTCAAGGAAAATTCGAGCCGCAAGACCGGCATCGTCTTCGTACGCTCGACCGGTTGCAAGCCGGACGGCAGCAAGGTGCTCGAGTACGTGCGCTGGGTCATGGTGCGAAAACGCGACGAGGCGGCGCCGGCGCCTGGTGATCATGTGCCGCGCTTGCCGGAAGCAGTGCTCCCGACCACGCTCGGCGATGCCTGTCCGCGCATCGACGTCGCTGCCTACGATTTCACGCTAGCCGGCAGCCGTTATCGCTTCGGCGATTATGCCGTCGGCGAGAAGATCGACCATGTCGACGGCATAACCGTGGAAGAGGCCGAGCACCAGATTGCAACGCGACTCTATCAGAACACCGCGCGCATCCACTTCGACCAGCATTCGGCGGCGCAAGGCCGCTTCGGCCGCCGCCTGATCTACGGCGGCCATGTGATCTCGCTCGCCCGCGCGCTCTCGTTCAACGGGCTCGCCAATGCGTTTCACGTTGCGGCGATCAACGGCGGGCGGCATGTATCACCGCTGTTTGCCGACGCGACCGTGTTTGCATGGTCCGAGGTGCTGGCCAAGGCGGACGTGCCCGGCCGCGACGACGTGGGCGCGCTGCGGCTGCGCACCGTCGCAACAAAGGATCATCCTTGCGCCGACTTCCCACTCAAGTCGGGCGACGAGGACGACCCCGCGGTGCTGCTCGATCTCGACTATTGGGCGCTGATGCCGCGATGAAGTTGGAGAATTGCGTCAACGCGTCGGTGCGCTGCCACTGCCAGGGCCGGCGATAACGCCGCAGGCGAGGCGGGGGCCGGCATTCCCGGCAGGGTCGCTCTTGTAGTCGTCCACGCCTGCGTGAACCACGACCGCGGTGCCGGCAGGCTGAAAGAGCGAATTCGGCTTGCCTGGCTCCAGCGTGACGCTTTCGCTTGGCCTGGCGGCGATGCGCGGCGCCAGCCGATGCGACGTTAGCGACCGCTAGAGCGCGGCTGCAACGCGTCGATCTCGTTGAAGCGGCGGGGGACGGCAGATCCCATTCTTCGATGGCCCAGCTCGAACGCTCATGCAGCCGTTCGCAAGTGCTCGACGAGCTGGCGGGCGTAGGGCGGCAGCTCGTCGAGGCTGCGGATGCAGATCGTGAGCTCGCGCACCGCCCAGGGATCGGTCAGCGCCACCGGGACGATCGCCATTGTCCGCGCGACCCGCCGTGCAGTCGTCTCTGGCACGATGCCGATCCCGACATTGCACTCGACTAGGCGACATACGGCATCGAAACTTCGCAATTGCACGCGCAGTCGCAGCGGCTGTCCGATGCGCGCCGCCTTGTCCGCAAGGAAGCGCTGCAACGCGCTCGCGCGATCGAGGCCGACGAAGTCGTGGTCCAGGACATCCGCGAAGGAAATCTTCGAACGCCTGGCGAGCGGATGGTTGCGCGCCACGACCAGCACGAATCGGTCCTTGCGGAAGGGGTAGGTTTCCAACGCGCTTGCATCGACGGTGGCAGCGACGATGCCGAGGTCGGCAACTCCCTCGGCGATCAGGCCCACGATCTCGTCGCTCAGCCGTTCCTCGAGATCGACGCTGACATTGGGATGCGTGGAAAGGAACGAGCTCAGCGCTTCAGGCAGAAATTCGGTAAGCGCGTTGGTGTTGGAGAGCACCCTGATCTGGCCGGCGAGGCCGCCGGCATAGGCGCCAAGGTCCTCGCGCAAGCGCTCGGCTTGGCGCAGGATCGCGCGCGCATGTTGCAACAGCGTGCGGCCGGCTTGGGTCGGGGTCACCCCTTGCCGTCCGCGCACGAGCAGCGCTGCGCCCAGCGCCTCTTCCATGTTGCGGATGCGCGTGCTGGCGGCAGCCAGCGCGAGATGCGCCCGTGCGGCGCCGCCCGTGATGCTCCCGGCCTCGACCACGTGGCGAAATAGGCTGAGATCGGTCAGGTCGAAGCGCATGGTTTGTTGCGGTCGGGTTTGGCCTGTCGCGTCCGGTTGCCTTCGAATTCCACGAAGGAAAGCTACGCGAAATACCTATTGTCCGCCAAGTGCCTGCGCATCATATTCGTCATTGACGAAAGCCAGCACCGCCGAGGACTAGCGGATTGCGGCGCGTTGCGGCTTTGGTTAGGAACGCAACGCCCGAGACGGAGAAGAGCAATGGCCGAAACCAAAGTGCCCGTTGAACGGCCACTCTCTCCCCATCTGTTCATCTACAAGCCGACGCTGACGATGACGAT
>VAZL01000113.1 GCA_005883445.1 Alphaproteobacteria bacterium
GGGCGCGGTAATGGAGACGAGTTCGACCTTGTCGAACTGGTGCTGGCGGATCATGCCGCGCGTATCCTTGCCGGCCGCGCCCGCCTCGGCGCGGAAACAGGGCGTGCCGGCAGTGAAGCGTAGCGGCAGCGCGGCCTCATCCACGATGGACTCACGCACGAGATTGGTGAGCGGCACTTCGGCGGTGGGGATGAGCCAGAGACGAGACACTTGACCCGTCTCAGCCTCGTAAAGCTCTCGATACTCGGGCATTCCCGCTTTGAGCCCATCGATAAAACTGCTGAGAAGTTCCTCCTGAGTCATTTCTCGGCCGGTTTTCTTTTTGTGCTCGGCCTGTATTTGCGGCGAGAATTGATCATCTTTGAACTTCGGCAGTTGTGCCGTTCCATACATCACGTCACTGCGCACCAGCAGCGGCGGCGCGACTTCGGTGTAGCCGTGCTCGGTCGTGTGCACGTCAAGCATGAATTGCCCGAGCGCGCGCTCGAGCCGTGCGAGGCCGCTCTTCAACACCACAAAGCGCGCGCCTGACAGCTTTGCGGCGGTCTCGAAATCCATCTGCCCGAGCGTCTCGCCGAGATCGAAATGCTGTTGCGGCGTGAAGCCATAACTGCGCTTGGCGCCGAAGCGATGGTGCTCGACGTTGTCCTCGGCGCTCTTGCCGTCGGGCACCTCGTCCAGTGGCATGTTTGGAATTTCGGCGAGCTTGTCCTCGAGTTCCGTCGAGGCCTTCTTCGCGTCTTCCTCTAGTCGCGGAATTTCTGCCTTCAAGCGCGCGACCTCGGCCATGAGCGCCTGCGCCGCCGCCTCCTCGTTGCTTTTCTTCGCCGCGCCGATTTCGCGCGACGCCGCGTTGCGGCGGGCGAGTGCCGCTTCCGCCTTCTGGATGGCGGCGCGCCGGCGCTCGTCGATCTCGATCAGCCGCTTTGCTTCGCCCGGCAAACCGCGCCGCGCCAGCCCCCGGTCGAACGCGTCGGGATTGTCACGAATCCACTTGATATCGTGCATGTCTTTCGCCGTCATGCCCCGCGCAGGCGGGGCATCCAGTCAACGCCGACGCCGATGGTCTAGGAAACGTCGTGCCTGATTCCAAGGCCCGTGGATACTGGACCGCTCACGCGGGCGATAACACCCCGTCGGGGCGGCAGGAAATCCATCATTCCGCCGGCTTGGCGGCGGCGCTGGCGGCGTCCTTGGCCTTGTCAGCGGCCGCCTTCTTCTCCACCCACCGCACCGACCAGATCGAGCCCTCGTAGAGCGCCATCAGCGGCAGCGCGAGCGAGAGCTGGCTGAGCACGTCGGGCGGGGTGAGCACCGCCGCGATCACGAAGGCGCCGACAATGAAGTAGCGCCGCTTCGCCTTGAGCTGTTCAGAGGTGACGATGCCGACACGCCCCAGCAGCGTCAGGATCACCGGCAGCTGGAAAGCGATGCCGAAGGCGAAGATGAGCTTCATCATCAAGGTCAGATAATCCTCGACCTTGGGCAGGAGCTCGATCGCGGCGTGGCCGTCGCCGCCCGCCTGTTGCATGCTCAGAGAAAATCGCGCCAGCATCGGCCAGACCAGGGCATAGACGACAACAGAGCCGAGCAGGAAGAAGATGGGAGTCGCCACGAGGTAGGGCAGGACATGTAGATCTGCGTCGCCACCACCGGGAACGATATGAACGCGGCGCCGAACATCGCGAGCTTGAGCTGCACGACGAAATATTCGAGCAGGCCGGTATAGATGAACTTGGAATTCTCCGGGCCCGCCACCCAAACGAACGGCCAGGTCAGCACGTTGTAGATCGTCTTGGCGAAGAAGAAGCAGCCCACAAAGGCGATGGCGAAGGCGATCAGCGCCTTGATCAGCCGCGAACGCAGCTCGATCAAGTGTTCCATCAGCGGCGCTTTGCTCGCCTCGATCTCCTTCTCGTCGTCCTCGCGGCTCATGCGGGTTTGCCATCGGGCTTGGCGGCATCGGCATCGGCGGTTGCCGGCTCGGGCGCCGCCGACGCCGGCGCGGCGACATCCGTGCCCGGGGCAACCGCGGGCTCGGCGCCGGCCGGCGAGGTGCTGGGCTCCGCCGCGACCGGCGGGCTCGGCGAGGCCGCGCCTGCCTTGTCGACCATCGCGCTCTCGATCTGCTGCTGCGTGCTTTCCAACTCCCGTTTGACCTCGCTGACGGGATCGAAACTCGCGTAGCTCTGCGCCTGGCTCGTCATCTCGTCGACCTGCTTCTTGAGGTCGGCCATCTCCGCCTCGCGCATCGCCTCCTGAAATTGGCTTTGGAACTCGGAGGCCATGCGGCGCAGCTTGCTCATCCACTGTCCGAGCGTGCGCAGCACGGTCGGCAGCTCCTTCGGCCCGATCGCAATCAGCGCGACGATGCCGATGAGCAGGAGCTCGCTCCAACCGATCTCGAACATGGAGGCTTCAACTCCGAGAGGCGCGCAATGCGCAGGCCCCCCTCCGATCCACGCGTCCGCAGGGTTGTTGCCGCGGCGTGCAGCCGCTCAGCCCGCCTTGCGCGTCTCGGTGACGGTCGCCGTTGGAGCGGGCGCTGGCTGGTGGTCGATCGTCTTCGGGTCGGTCTTGACGGGCTCGGTCTCGGCTTTTTCTTCCTCCGTCAGCCCTTTCTTGAACGACTTGATGCCCTTGGCGAAATCGCCCATCAGCTCCGAGATCTTGCCACGTCCGCCGAACAGCAGCAGGCCCACGGCCAGAACCAGAATCCAGTGCCAAATGCTCATCGAACCCATGCGCAACTCCTCCGCATCGACGAGACCGCACGCCCGTCTCGTCTCTCGGCTTTGACCAGAAGCTAGGCTCCGGGCACGGCAAAAACAAGGACTTCGCCCGCGCACATGCGCCGGCGCACGGGCGCCACCGCGGCCCGCAGGCCGCGGAACCGCGCAGCTCAGCGGCGTTTCGCCGCGTTAACGCAAATCGATCGTCTTCCGTCCGGGCGGGTCAGCGCGGCGCCGCGCACGCGGGAACACGACGCCTCACTCCTCGCCGGTGCGCTCCGGCGGCGGCGCGAGGCCGAGATCGAGATCGCCGGGTTCCAGCGGGTCCTCGTCATCGTGCAGGGCGGGATCGTCCGACGGCATCGGCACCGAGAAGCCGGGCGGCAGCCGCCCGTCGAGCAGGCCCGAGCCCTTGAGTTCCTCGAGCCCCGGCAGGTCGCCCACCGCATCGAGCCCGAAATGCGACAGGAATGCCTCGCTGGTGCCGTAGGTCACCGGGCGGCCGGGGGATTTGCGCCGCCCGCGCGGGCGAATCCAGCCGGTCTCAAGCAGCACATCGACCGATCCCTTGGAGGTCGTCACCCCGCGGATCTCCTCGATCTCCGCCCGGGTCACCGGCTGGTGATAGGCGATGATGGCGAGCGTCTCGATTGCCGCGCGCGAGAGCTTGCGCGTCTCGACCGTCTCTTTGCTCAACAGCCAGGAGAGATCGCTCGCGGTGCGGAAGGTCCACTTCCCGCCGATCCGAACGAGATGAACGCCGCGCGTGGCGTATTCCTCCTGCAGGCGCAGCAGCGCCGCGTGCACATCGACCCCTTGCGGCAGCCGCTCCGCCAGCGACGCCTCGTCAAGCGGCTCGGCCGAGGCGAACAGCATCGCCTCCAGCAGGCGAAGCTCTTCGGCCCGCGGCTCGCCCGCATTGTCCGGCTCGTCGTCCGGCATCACCACTTTCAACTTCGGCATCGCTGGGCCTCCTCTATTCCTTGCCGTCCGCGGGCGGCGCCGCCACGCCGCCCGGATCGGCCACCCTATTTTCAGCCGGTTGACGCTTGCGCACGTAGAGCGGCGCAAACGCCCCCTGCTGGTGCACCTCCATCACGCCCTCGCGCACCATTTCGAGGGTGGAGGCAAAGCTCGACGCAAACACCGTCGGCGCGAGCGACGGCTCGACCACGTACGAGATCAGAAATTCGTCGAGCCGCGCCCAATCGGGTGAGCGCCCGATCAGCCGCTCGAGCGCTTCGCGCGCCTCGGCCAGCGACCAGACGGTGCGCTTGACCAGGCGCACATGCGCGAGAGCCGACTTTTGGCGTTGTTGCGCATAAGCCGAGAGCAAATCGTAGAGCGTCGCCGAATATTGCGGGTGCTTGATGTGCGCAATCGGCTCGGGCTGGCCGCGCCGGAACACGTCACGATCGAGCTGCGCGCGGCCGAACAGGCGCTCGGCAACGTCGCGGATGGCTTCAAGACGCTTGAGCCGCAACGCCAGCGCGACCGCCATATCCTCGGCACTCTGCCCTTCGGGCGCGTTCGTTTCCGGCAACAACAGGCGCGACTTCAAATAGGCGAGCCACGCCGCCATCACGAGGTAATCGGCCGCCAGCTCGAGTCTCAGCTTGCGCGCCTCCTCGATGAAGGCGAGATACTGGTCCGCGAGCGCCAGGATCGAAATTTTAGCGAGGTCGACCTTCTGCTGGCGCGCGAGCGCGAGCAAGAGGTCGAGCGGGCCTTCGAAACCCTCGACATCGACCACCAATGCCGGCTCGCTCGTTGCCCGGTCGGCTGCAAGGTCGGCTTCGAATTGGATCTCGTCGGGGTTCATGAGATCGCCCCCCGGGCACTCGCGCCGGTATCGATCAGCGCCGCCCATTCGGCGCGCAGCGCTGCAGGATCATCCTTGACGGCACGCCCGCGCCGCGCGAGCGCGGCGTCCGCCCGGGCCGCGGCTTCGCCGGTGAGCACGGGCACAACGGATGCGACCGCCCGCATCTCGTCAAGCTCGCCGTTGCAATGGAGGACGACGTCGCAACCCGCCGCTATCGCTGCGCGCGAGCGCGCCTCGATCGAGCCGGACAAGGCGCCCATAGAGATATCGTCGCTCATCAGCAGACCACGAAATCCCAGCCAGTCCCGAATCACATCCCGGACCAGAGTGACCGAAGTCGTGGCCGGAGCAATAGGATCGATAGCCGTGTATACGATATGGGCGGTCATCCCAAGCGGTAGATCGGAAAGGGGTCGGAACGCGGCAAAGTCGGTGGTCCTGAGCGTTTCGCGGTCGGTCTCGACGATGGGGAGCGCGCGGTGGCTGTCCGCGGCGGCGCGGCCATGCCCGGGAATATGCTTGAGCACCGGCAGGACCCCGCCGGCCAGCAAGCCGTCAGCCACCGCCCGCGCCAGCAAGGCCACCTTCTCCGCGGTGTCCCCATAAGCTCGATCGCCAATGATGGAATCCGCGCCGGCGACGGGCACATCGGCGATCGGCAGGCAATCCACATCGACTCCGACCGCCGCGAGATCGGCGGCGATCAGCCGGGCGCCGAGATACGCGGCCTTTATCCCCTCCGCCGCGCTGCGGTCGTAGACGCGGCCGTAGGCGGCACCGGGCGGATAGGACGGCCAATGCGGCGGTCCGAGCCGCTGGACGCGGCCGCCTTCCTGGTCCACGAGCACCGGCGCTTCGCGCCCGACCGCGTCGCGAATCGACGCCGTCAGGCGGCGCACTTGTGCCGGCGTCTCGATGTTGCGCTTGAAGAGAATGACCCCCCACGGCTCGCGCTCGCGCAGCAACGTGCGCTCGGCGGGCGTCACCGTCGTACCCGCAAGCCCGGTGATGAAAGCGCGTACCGCCATCGGCGCGGATTAGCCCGCGCCTGCCGCAAGGGTCAGGCGCAACTCAGTTGTTCGGAACCACGCATTGGCCGCCGGCGGCCTTGTAGGTGGCGCAGAACTGGCTCGCCTCTTGGGCCGATGTAAAAGGCCCAACCAGGGTCCGGTAGAAGACCCCTTTGCTGCCCAGGTCCGCGCGCCGAATGATCGGCTGCAGGTCGCCAAGCTCGTTCGGGAATTTTGCCTGCAGGCTGCGGAAGGAGGATTGCGCTTCCGCCTCGCTCTTCTGCGAGGAGAGCTGCACCACGAAGCCACCCGCCGTGTTCTCCGTCGCCTCAGGCGCGCTCCGAGTGGAGGGCGGCGGTGCCGCTGCGGTGCGCGCGCGGGCTGGCGGGGCCGCGGCCGGTTCGCTCGGCTGCGCCTCGAGCGAGATCGGGCCGCTGTTGCGCGCCGCCGAGGCCGTTGCCGCTTTCGGGGCGGCGGGCGCCGCATTCGGGGCGGCCAGCGGCGCAGTCGGTCGCGGCGCGGCAGCCGCCTGCGCGGCCGCAGGCTGGCTCGTTACGGGCTTCCCGCTTACATCGGATGCGTCCGGGTGAATGACCACGGTGCGGACCTTCTTGGGCTCGGTCGATGCGCTCGCACCCTGCCCCGGCGCGACCGGCGCCGGCAACACGACGCGCGGAGCGGCCTGGGTTCCAGGCTCCTTGAGCGCGACCGGCTCCTCCTGCTTTGACACGATCCGTTCCTTGTCGGCGCTGGCCGACCGACCCTGCGCGAGGTTGCTTGATTGCGGATCGCCGGCGCTCGCGGGCACGATCTTTGTCGGCGTGGAGTTGTCGGCCGTGATGACCGGCGGCGGTTGGGTCGAACTGGGATTGCCGAAATAGCTCCGGTAGGCATAGGCGCCGGCGGTGCCGAGCACGGCGCAACCGATGAGGGCGAGCGCGGTGGCGAAGCCGCCACGCCGCGCGCGCGGCGCGTCGTCATACACCTCGTGTTCATGCGGCTCGAGCGGCACGTCGTCCTGGTAGGCGTACTCGGCCTCCTGAGCGTCGGATTGGCCGCCATCTGTGCCGTCGTCTTCGTAGTGCTGGTTCTGCTCGTACTGCTGGTTCTGCTCGTCGTAGTGCTGGCTCTGCTGGTTTGCCCTGAGCTGGGGCTCGTCATAGAACCGGCTGTCGGCGTGCCAACCCGCGGGCTCCGGGGCCGGCGGCTGGGCGTAATCCCGGCCGGTCTCTTGGGCCGAGCGGCGCGGCATATCGCCGGCGGCAAAGTGCGGTTCGCGCACCGGGGCGCTTTGCCAGTCCTCCGGCGCGGTCGCCGGCGCGTCGTGCGATTCTTCCTGCCGCTCGCGCGAATTGCTTCGCCCGAGATCGGCGAATGGATCGCTCTGCCCGAGCAGACGGGCAAGCTCGGCCAGCGGATCGCGGGCACTTGCCTCCTCGCTCGGCCGCGGCGGCTCGGCCGCGCGACGATATGGATCATTGGAGCGATAACGTCGTAACGTATTGTCGTCGGCCATACTCATCCCCGTTTCCGGTACACTGGCGCCGCACCCGGTCGGTTGCGCGACGGATCTCATCGAGCGGGGGTCCATCTGCCCTTACGCACCGAGCGAGCTAACGCATCTCCTCGGGGGCCTCGACGCCGAGCAGCCTCAGCCCTGACGCGAGAACGGTGACCACGCCCTCCACCAGCGCAAGGCGCGCCATGGTCATTTGTGGATCATTCTGGATAATGAAGCGTAAATATGACGCATCATTTCCGCGATTCCACTGCGCGTGTAAATCGCTTGCAAGATCATAGAGATAGAAGGCGATGCGGTGCGGCTCATGGGCGATTGCGGCCGCTTCGATGAGGCGCGGGTAGAGCGCGAGCCGCCGCATCAGCGCAAGCTCGCCGGAATCTTCTAAGCGCTCGAGCGGCGCGCCCGCGAGCAGGAAGGCCCGCGCCGCCGCCTGTTCGCTCGGCAGATCGGCGACGACCTCGCGCGCGTTGCGCAAAATCGATTGGCCGCGGGCGTGGCCGTACTGGACGTAGAACACCGGATTGTCGCGGGACTGCTC
The DNA here is from genome assembly GCA_005883445.1 of Alphaproteobacteria bacterium. Taxonomy (GTDB): domain Bacteria; phylum Pseudomonadota; class Alphaproteobacteria; order Rhizobiales; family Xanthobacteraceae; genus VAZQ01. The sequence continues at coordinate 7,628 of VAZL01000113.1, forward strand.
GATCACCCTGGCGAGGTCGAAATCGAGCGCAGCGTCGTTCTTGCGGTAGAGCATCATGAACCGCACGGGGTCCTTGCCGACTTCATCCACGACGTCGCGTAACGTCACGAACTCACCGGCGCGCTTGGACATTTTCACCGGCTCGCCGCCACGCAGCAGCTTGACCAATTGCACGATCTTGATGTCGAGCTCGGCGCTCGGAGCTTGCGTGACCGCCCGCACCGCTTTGACCGCCGCTTGCACGCGCTTGACGTAGCCGCCGTGATCGGCGCCCCACACGTCGATCATGCTGGCGAAGCCGCGATCGACCTTGTTCTTGTGATAGGCGATGTCGGAGGCGAAATAGGTGTAGCTGCCGTCCGATTTCATCAGCGGCCGGTCGACGTCGTCGCCGAAGTCGGTGGCACGAAACAGCGTCTGCTCGCGATCCTCCCAGTCCTCCACCGGCGCGCCCTTCGGCGGCGCCAGCCGTCCCTCGTACACGTAGCCGGCGCGCCGCAGCGCGGCGATGGTCTCGCCCACCTGATCGCGCGGACCTTCGATGAGCGAACGTTCGGAGAAGAAGACGTCATGCACGACGTTGAGCGAGCGGAGATCGTTGCGGATATCCGCCATCATCATGTCGATGGCGCGATCGCGGACGAGCGGCAGCCATTCCGTCTCCGGCTTGTCCTTCAAGCTCGCCCCATCGCGGGTGGCGAGTTCCGCCCCCACCGGCTTGAGATAGTCGCCCGGATAGAGGCCTTCCGGTATGGCGCCGATGTCCTCGCCCAGCGCCTCGCGGTAGCGCAGGAACGCCGAGCGAGCGAGCGCGTCGACCTGCGCGCCGGCATCGTTGATGTAGTATTCGCGCGTGACCTCAAAGCCGCTGAAGGCGAGCAGATTGGCGAGAGCGTCGCCGAACACCGCGCCGCGGCAGTGGCCGACGTGCAACGGTCCGGTCGGGTTGGCGGAGACGTATTCGACGTCGACCGCGGTGCCTTGGCCGATGTCGCTGCGCCCATAATTCGCGCCCGTTGTGAGCACCGCGCGCAGTGCGTCGATCCACGCCGCCGGCTTGAGCGTCAGGTTGATGAAACCCGGACCCGCGACCTCGGCCTTCGCCACCAGCTCGTCACCGCGCAGTTTGGCTGCGATCGCTTCGGCCAATGGGCGCGGCTTTGAGCCGGCATCCTTGGCCAGCACCATGGCCGCATTGGTCGCCATGTCGCCGTGCGCGCTCTCGCGCGGCGGCTCGACCACGATGCGCGATTGGTCGATTCCCGCGGGCAGCATACCGTCTGCGGCCAGCGCGTTCGTGGCGGCACGCACTTTGTCCAGCACCGCGGCAAAAATGTTCTGGTCGCTCATGGTCGGCAGGCTAGTGTCCCGATTCCGAAGTTCGCAAGCCCTTGCGGCACACTCTCGTGCGAACTTCGGAATCAAAGGGACACTAGCACTTATGACTCTAGTGTGGTTTTTGGATTTGAAGTTCCTATACGAGCTCGCTGCAAATGCGTAGGAACTTCAAATCCACCACACTAGTGTCCCGATTCCGAAGTTCGCAAGCCCTTGCGGCACACTCTCGTGCGAACTTCGGAATCAAAGGGACACTAGCACTTATGACTCTAGTGTGGTTTTTGGATTTGAAGTTCCTATACGAGTTCGCTGCAAATGCGTAGGAACTTCAAATCCACCACACTAGTGTCCCGATTCCGAAGTTCGCAAGCCCTTGCGGTACACTCCGTGGCGAACTTCGGAAGGTCGCGCCGCCTAACGCAATTCCGGTGTCGAGTCAAAAAGCCGCGCGTGCTCCATGAGCGCGTAGCGGTCGGTCATGCCGGCGATGAAATCGGCGATGTGGCGCAAGCGCGCGGCCGCATCGCCGCCGTCGACGATCTGTGCCCATTCCGCCGGCAGGTCGTCGGGCCGATCCAGATAGCGGGCGAACAGCGCGCAAACGAGGCGCTCCGCGTCGC
>VAZL01000828.1 GCA_005883445.1 Alphaproteobacteria bacterium
CTCGCGGCGCGCCAGCGAGATGAAGGTGCAGCCGGGCTTGAGCCAAGGCTCGCGGCTCACAACGTCGCCCGAGGTGGTGCCGCCCACGGCGATATCAGCGCCGCGCACGACCTCTTCGATCGAATCCTTGGGCACGACCGCGATCCCGAGCGCCTGCGACCATTTCCGCGCGAACGCCGCCCGCGTCTCGGGCCGGCGCGAGGTGCAGCGAATTTCCTCGAACGTGTACATGGAGCAAAGACACCGCAGCGCGTTCGTCCCCATCGTGCCGATGCCGACGAGACCGAGGATTTTCGGGCGTCTGGGACCCATCCATTTGCAGGTGAGGGTCGCCGCCGCCGCGCTGCGGATGGCGTAGCTCCAGTGCTCGTCGACGATCGCCATCGGCTCGCCGCTATGGGGATCGGACAGCACGATATAGCGCGTGCAGCCGAGATCGCCGACCGTGTTGTGCACGCCATCGTCGTAGTAGTTGTAGAGGCGCACGCCGGTAGTGGGAATATCCTTCAGCAACACCGACTTCACGTGCCAGTGGTTGTTGAAACCGTCCGCCACGTCGAGCTTGAAGCTCGCCGGAGATGACCACACGACGCTGCCGCGGGCGTGCATGCCATAGACGTCTTCGCAGATACGCAACGCATCCTCGACGCTCAGCAAAGCGAGCGTGTCTTGGTAAGGGACGAACAGCACGCCTCTGCTGTCGGTCATTTCTCGATCCACTGATGAGCCATTGCGGGCCTGACTATGTCGATCGCTCGGCTGGCGCGGGACGTTTCACTCGTCCACCACGAAATCGAACTGCTGCCCGGCCGGCGCGTAGATTTCGAAAAGTTCGAACACGCTGCCGCTGAGATTGGCAAGGGAATGAGTCATGCCGGCGGGAATGTAGACCACGTCGTTCTCGCGGATGACGTGGGTCTCTCCGTCTACGGTCAGCGTGCCTTCGCCGCGCTTGACGATATAGACGTTATCGGCTGTCGTGTGGTGATGGCGCTTGCCGCGCGGTCCTCCCGCCACCAGCCGGTTGAGATGGACGTCGACCTTCTCGGTGCCGAGGCGCGAATTGATCAACTTGATCTGCTCGCCCCGTCCGGGCTCCATCGGGCTCGCCGGACATTCATCCAGATGCAGGATTTTGAACACGCGCGATCTCCCCAGCGTCCTTGCCGCGGCAACGGCCCGCATGCAATATCCTGCGGACCGTAATCGGGCACTGAGATCAACTCAAGCGCGCAGCCGCGCAAAGGCGACATCATGAGCCGCGCCGCCGCCATCGCTCGCGCGCACAGCTACTTCGACAGCGGAGAATTTCTCGTCGATCTGCGGCGGCGGGTCGCCATCCCGAGCACGAGCCAGGAGCCCGAACGCGCGAGCGCGTTGCGCCGCTATCTCGACGACGAGATGGTGCCGAGCCTCGCCCCGCTCGGCTTCACGTCGCACGTCCTCGACAACCCATCGGGCCCTCCGTTCCTGGTTGCGGAACGCATGGAGGATGACGCCGCGGTCACTGTTTTGATCTACGGGCACGGCGATACCGTGCGCGGCCTCGACGATTTGTGGCGACCGGGCCTTTCGCCCTGGGCGCTGACCGTCGAGGGCACGCGTCTTTACGGCCGCGGCACGGCCGACAACAAGGGACAGCACAGCGTCAACATCGCCGCAGATTCTGATCGAGATGGGAGAGGAAGTGGGCTCTGCCGGATTGCGCGAGCTTTGCGCCAAGCACAAGGATAAACTCTTACAGGCGGATTTGCTGATCGCCTCGGACGGCCCGCGGATCGCGCCCGATCGGCCGACGCTGTTTCTCGGGGCGCGCGGCGGCCACCCCATCGACCTCGTGGTGGATCTGCGCGAGGGCGCCCATCATTCCGGCAACTGGGGCGGGCTTCTTGCCAATCCCGGCATCATCCTCGCCCATGCGCTGGCTTGCATCACCGATGCACGCGGCACGATCCAGGTGCCGGAATGGCGGCCGCCGCTGCCGGCGTCGGTGCGGCGCGCGCTTGCCGGCGTTGAGGTCGATGGCGGTGGAAACGGCCCGACGATCGACCGCGATTGGGGCGAAGCGGAGCTCACGCCGGCCGAACGCGTCTTCGGCTGGAACAGCTTCGAGGTGCTGGCCTTCACCACCGGCACGCCGGAGCGTCCGGTCAACGCCATTCCGGGCCATGCCCGCGCCCATTGTCAGCTGCGTTACGTGGTGGGAACGGACGTGGACGACATCATTCCGGCGCTGCGCCGCCACCTCGACCGCCACGGCTTCGTTCAAGTCGAGGTGCACCGCGGCGAGCGCGGCGTTTTCCGCGCCAGCCGACTCGATCCGGAGGATCCGTGGGTCGGTTTCGCCGCCCGTTCGATCGAGCGCACGACCGGACGCGCGCCCGCGATTCTTCCCAATTTCGGCGGATCGCTGCCCAACGACACCTTTGCCGACGTGCTCGGCTTGCGCACGATCTGGATCCCGCACTCTTATGCCGGATGTTCGCAGCACGCGCCGGACGAGCATCTGCTTGCGCCGATCGCCCGCGAAGGGCTCGGCGCGATGGCGGGGTTGTTCTGGGATCTCGGCGAGCCCGACCTTCCGCCGACCGCGCCCGCAAAAGAGACGTGATGCGCGGGCGCTTCGGCCAACGGGAGTCGTGATGATCAGCCAAGTCAACGAACACTTGGGCGTCCCCACCAAGCATATCGTCGAGTGGACGCGGGCGTTCGTTCGCCATCCGAGCCCGCAGACCGAGCGCTTCGAGCACGAGCCGCAGGTGCAGAGCTTCATCGGCGAACGGGTCGTTCCGCTGGTGCAAGAGCTCGGCCTACCCTGGCGGCGCGACGCGATGGGCAATCTCCTGGTCGAGCTCGGGCCGGAGCGCGCCGACAGAAGCCTGATACTGATGGCGTATGCCATGACCCATCCCGCCAACCGCATGCCCAATCCCTATGCCGGCGAGTTGATCGAGGATGCTGGCGCAGCCTACGTGCGCGGCCGCGGCGTGTCGGAGCAGAAAGGCTCCTTGGCGGCGGCGCTCGCGGCGGTCAAAGCCGCGGCCGACCGCCTTGCCTTGCGCGGCCGTCTCATCTTTACCGTGAGCACGGCCGGCGAAACCGGACGGCACGACGCCGCGCTGAGCATCTGCGACGCGTTGGGTTTCGCTCCACGGCTTGCCGTCATCGTGATCGGCACCACGAGCCGCGTCGCGCTCGCCAACAAGGGCCGCATCGACGCCATCATCACCGTACGGGGCAAGGCCTCCCACAGCAGCACGCCCTGGGTCGGCGTGAATGCGATCGACGGGGCGCGCCGGGTGCTCGATCGCGTCATGGCCGTCGATGTGGGGACGAACAAGCACCCCGGCCTCGGCCAGGCGACTTTGACACCGACCGCCGTGCGCTCATGGCCGGAAGCGACCCACACCGTGCAGGACGAAGT
>VAZL01000114.1 GCA_005883445.1 Alphaproteobacteria bacterium
CGAAGTGCTCGATCTGCGGCTCGAGCGCGAGCGCCTCCGCCATCAGCCGCGGGGTCTCGATCAGCGCGCGCACCATCTCTCGCTCCTCCTCCTCGGACAGCACTCCGCGGGCGCGGCCGGCCGCCAGCGCAAGACAGGCAAGTACCGCAAGCTGGCACGTGAAGGCCTTGGTCGACGCGACGCCGATCTCGGGGCCGGCGAGCGTCGGCATCACCGCGTCGCTTTCGCGCGCAATCGTCGAGGTGGGGACATTCACCACCGCGAGCACATGCTGTTTGTGCTCCTTGGCGTAGCGCAGTGTCGCGAGCGTGTCGGCGGTCTCCCCCGATTGCGACACGAAAATCGCGAGCCCGCCTGCCGTCAGCGGAGCCTCGCGGTAGCGGAATTCGGACGCGACATCGATGTCGACCGGCAGACGCGCCAAGTGTTCGAACCAGTATTTTGCGACCAGTCCGGCGTAATAGGCGGTGCCGCAAGCGGACATCGAGACCCGCTCAAGCGTGGCGAAGTCGAACGGCAGATCGGCCGGCAGCCGCACGCGTTCGGCAGCCATGTCGATGTAATGGGCGAGCGTGTGGCCCACCACCTCCGGCTGCTCGTGAATTTCCTTCGCCATGAAGTGGCGATAATTTCGACGCTCTTGCGCGTAAGTACGGCCGAGTCGCCATCCTCGAGATACGAGATCGCGTCGGTAAAGGGAGCGAGCGCAATAGCGTCGGAGCCGAGATACATTTCACCGTCGCCATAGCCGATCGCGAGCGGCGAGCCCTTGCGGGCGCCAACGAGGAGATCGTTTTCTCCCGCGAATAAGAAGGCGAGCGCGAATGCGCCTCGCAGCCGCGGCAACGCAGCCGCCACCGCGTCGGCAGGCGCGCGGCCGTTCTTCATCTCCCGCGTCACGAGATGGGCGACCACCTCCGTGTCGGTGTCCGAGCCGAACTTCGCGCCCGTCTTTTCCAGCTCCTCGCGCAACTCGCGGAAATTCTCGATGATGCCGTTGTGAACAACGGCAAGGCGCTCGGTGGCATGAGGGTGCGCATTGCTTTCAGTCGGGCGGCCGTGGGTCGCCCAGCGGGTGTGGCCGATGCCGGTAGTGCCGGCGAGTGGCTCCCGCGTGAGCCGGGCTTCTAGGTTGCGCAGCTTGCCCTCGGCCCGCCGGCGGACGAGCTGCCCACTCTCCAGCGTGGCCACGCCGGCGGAGTCGTAGCCCCGGTATTCGAGCCGCTTGAGCGCATCGACAAGCAAGCCCGCAACCGGCTCACGTCCGAGAATGCCTACAATTCCGCACATGGGAGCGGCAGCCTCCTAAGCTGGTGCCACGGCACTATACCTCGACGGGCATGTCTTCGCCGTGAACGTCAAAAACGAAATCAAGATAGCCTTCAAGTTGTGACAATTAAGGCTAACGCGCTCGTCGACATCTACTTTGCGGGCGTGCGCTTCTTGCTCGGCAATACGCGTTCGCGCAGGCGCCGCGCCCAGCCCTCCTTGATCGCCTGCCGCCCGCGCCCGAGCGCAAGCGCATCCGCGGGTACGTCCTGAGTGATGACCGAACCCGAGCCGACATAAGCGCCGTCTCCGATCTTCACCGGCGCGACCAGCGCCGAATTCGAGCCGATGAATGCGTTTTTGCCGATCTCGGTGCGGTGCTTTGCGACGCCGTCGTAGTTGCAGGTGATGGTGCCGGCGCCGACATTGGCGCCCGCGCCGACGGTCGCATCGCCGATATAGCTCAGGTGATTGGCCTTGGCGCCGGTCTCGATCAGCGCCTCCTTGATCTCGACGAAATTACCGACGTGAACGTCGTCCTGCAGGCGCGCGCCAGGGCGCAGCCGCGCATACGGGCCGACCAACGCCCCTTTGCCCACGTGGGCGCGGTCGAGATGCGAGAAGGAGCGGATCACGGCGTTGTCTTCAACCGTGACGCCGGGTCCGAACACCACGAAAGGCTCCACCACGACCTCGCGACCGAACTTGGTATCCGACGACAGAAACACCGTCTCGGGCGCGATCAGGGTCACGCCCGCATCCATTGCCGCGTTGCGTAGGCGCTGCTGCAGTACCGCTGCGGTGTCCGCGAGCTGTGCGTTGGTGTTGATGCCGCGCACGTCCTCCTCCTCGGTCTCGATCACGACAGCCTTTCCTCCCATCGCTCGGGCAATGGCGATGGCATCGGTGAGATAGTATTCCCCTTTACGATTATCGTTGCTAATTCGCTCGAGGATCGCGAGGGCGGTCGGCCCGGCAAACGCCATCAGGCCGCCGTTGCACAGCGCGATCGCGCGCTCCGCCGGGCTAGCATCGAGCTCTTCACGAATGGCAACGAGCTCGCCGCCTTTCAGCACAAGCCGCCCGTAACCCGCAGGATCCTTGGGGCGGAAGCCAAGCACCACGAGCGCCGCCCCTTCGGCGAGGGCTCCGCGGATTCGAGTCAAAGTCTGCGGCCGGATGAGCGGCGTATCGCCGAAGATCACGAGGACGTCGTCCGGCGCGCGCGCGATCGCGGCTTTCGCGGCCAGCACCGCATGCGCGGTTCCACGCCGTTCCGCCTGCACGAAGATCTCGGCATCGGGCAGGACCCGTTTGGCTTCGGCCGCCACCGCATCGGCGCCGAGCCCGACCACGACTGCGGTCTTGGTGCCGCCTGCTTTGCTCACGGCATCGAGGACGTGGGCGAGGAGCGACTGGCCGGCGATCGCATGCAGCACTTTCGGCCGCATCGAACGCATGCGAGTGCCTTCGCCGGCCGCCAGCACAATGGCAAGGCAGGTACGTTCAACCGCCAATGGACCTCCTCCGCGGCGCGCTTCGGCCGCCGGCGCCGTCATATCCGAGTGCGCCGCGGCGGAAAAGGTGCAATGCGCGACCAGCCCCCGTCACCAAAAACGACCCACTTCGCAGAAATTGGCAATCTCTCATTTGCACCGATTCGCCCGCGGGGCAGGCGCGGGCGGTTCCGCCCTTGGTCCCGTGAGCCGCAGGTTGTGCGCCAAGCGTGCGCGGCGCATAGTGCGCTGATCCATGCAATCCCAGCTTTTTCTGCCCACCGCCCGCCAGACCAATTGGCTTTTGCTGCTCGCCCTGCTCTCGCTCGGCGAGGCGCTCTATCTGCGGTATCTCGCGATCGAGTATGCGCAGGTATCGCTCGCCTGTCAGGCCGGCCTCAACACCTGGCTGTGCGCAACGTTCCGCCTGGTGATCGTGCTATTCAACTATTCTGCGTTCGGCTGGATCGCGCTCGGCGCGGCCTTGCTCAATCTGTTGCGGCCATCGATCCTGTTGGTCGCGCTGGCGCTTGCCGCGACCGCATTCGGCCTGGTGCTGCACAATGCCAATCTTGCCGGCGTTGCGGCCGCGCTGCTGATGCTCAGCTTGGCCCGTCCTGCGCCTGCAGCAGAGTAAACGCAAGCGCGAGCAAAGCGCCCGAAAACCACACCGCCTGCCAATTCGCGAAGCTTTCGTTGCAAACAATGTAGACCGCTGATGCTGCCAGCGTGACCGCCACCGCGGTCTCCGCGGCCGGGGCTTGCAAGCGCCGCTTCCACGTCGCCAGGACTTTCCCTTTGATCGCGGGCTTTCCTTTGCGCGCGAGCAACAGCGGAATTGTCGCGGCCGTGAGCGGCGCGAATGGAAAATCCCGGTAGCGCGCGTCGAAGACGAGGCCCAGCGCCGCCTGCACCGAAAGCACGGCGAGCGCGATCAAGAGAATGCCGAGCGAAAGCGTCACGGCGTCGCTCGGGCGTTGCACGGGGCGGCCGAGGACGCGTGCGAAGCTCGGCGCGCTCGCTCCCGATGCCAGGGCGGCAGCGGCAGCCACCGGCGACATCAGCGCTACGGCGGCCCAGGCGAGCGAGCGCAGCCAATCGCCGAGCGTCAGGCTTTCGAGCGGAACGTTTGCGACGGTCCAGCCGATCAGGCCGCCGGCAACAATCGCAATCGCGGTGAGACGAAGCCACCAGCCCGCGCTGGCGGCGGCAGCGGTCCGCCAGCGGACGGCGAGCGCGGTTGCGAAAACTAAGGCCGCGAGCCCGACTCCGCCCGCGGCCTGCCAAGGCCAGTGCGGATGATTGGAGACCGCGCCGCCCCAGGCGAACTTGGCCCGCCGCCCGTAGGCATCAAACAGCCCCCAATGGCCGCCGACGGTCCCTTCAAGCCAGCGCTTCCAGGGCTGGTCATAGGCCTCGATGAGATTGACCCGATAGTTCTCGCCCTTGGCGCGGTCGAGCACCTCGTGCATGGCAAACGCCTGGTTCACCGGCGACGGCAGCGCGCTTTCACGCATGCGGCCCGCGCTCGGCCAGCCGAATTCCCCCACGAACACATCCTTGTCCGGAAAGGCAGCGGCCACCCGCTTGCGAATGGCATCGACGTGCTCGGCCGCATCCCGTGCCGGAATCGGAAAGTCCTCCCAGTAGGGCAGGATGTGGATCGTCACGAAATCGACGGCGGCGGCAATGTCGCGATGGCGTAACCAGAACTCCCACACATCGGCATAGGTGACCGGCATTGAGACCTGCGCCTTGACCTCGCGGATGGTTCGAATGAGATCGGGCGCCGACATCTCCCCCCGCAGCAAGACTTCGTTGCCGACGATGACCGCCGCAATCACATCGGGAAACCGCTTGGCCAGGGCGATCGTGGTCGCGACCTGTTTGCGGCTGAGTTCCGGCTTGTTCGACAGCCACAAGCCCTGCAACACCTTCATGCCATGGCGTTTGGCGAGTTCGGGGATCTGGTCGAGCCCGTGATCCACCGAATAGGTGCGCACGCAGTCCGTGATTTCCTTGAGTTGAGCCAGGTCCTCGTCGATTTGCCGGGGATCGACCGGGATATCCGGGCCAATAGGGGTCTGAGCGCCGCGGAACGGGGTATACGAGACGCAATAAAGCTTCTCGCCCGGCGTCAACGGGGACGGCGGCATTTGGACCGGCGCGCCGAGCCATGCCCATGCCATGGTGATCGCCGCAGCCGCAATCGCGAAAAGCGCGGTCGCAATACCCATCGAGATTGGTCCCGCCCGCCCCTCCTGGAGGATGGCGCCTCGCCTTATCTTGCCGCGACGGCGGTGCCAAGCCAGCGGTGGCCGCGGGGCGCGGCGGTTTGCGCCGCGCGCGCTTGCCATCTTGGCGTCGCGCCACGCGGCTGCTTTAATTGTGCTGCACCAAGGGCTGCGGCCGCTGCCGCAATGCTGACCGAATGGGTCCGCATGGGAGGGATCCAACCGGCCGCCGTCGTCCAACACGTCAGGGCAACCATGCACCGCTTTAGGATGCGTTTCCTCACCGCCGCCCTGGGCGCGGCGATGCTGTTCGTCGCCAACCCGTCATTTGCCCAGAATTCGGAGCAAAAGCCCGGGGATAAGCCGCAGGCCGGCGATGCCAAGGAAGCCCAAAAGAAGATCGACGAGTTTGCCGAGGCCGAAAAGCTCCTGGGGGGGCCGGCCGCCAATCCGGAATGCCTGTGGCTGGGGCGCCGAGTGGTGAGCCTGCTTTGGCGCGATGATCTCGATACCGCGTTTCGCCATCTCGATCTTTACGACCGGTTCGGTTGCCCAGCCGGTCACATCCAGGCGACCTTTCGCTGCCTCGTGCGCCAAGGAAACATCGACCCCAAGGCGGCCGACACCCTCAATAGCCGGGTGCACGGCTGTTGGGTGAACCCGAATGCGGAGCCGCAGGGCACGGCGGCCGTCCCCAGCGGCACGACCAACCGCTAATCTGTACAAACGTTCAGCCACGCCAGCGCTAAGCTGTACAAACGTTCAGAATGACTGCTTAGAATTTCGCGAAACGATTTTTTTGTTTGCGCCGTTGTTTGCCTTGCATCGGCCATGACTGATCGCTACTTGCAAAAACGCCTCGTGCTAAGGTAGTTTAACGACAACCTTGGTTGGACCTAGGGGACAGGTTCGGGTCTCTGCATTTTTGCCCCGCGTGGTTGCCTTCCTATGCGCACCGTCGCTGCCGTGGTGGCGCTCGTCGTCTGCGTGCATGCCGGCTTATGGATGCTCCTCCAACGGCAACAGGCAGTCGCCAGCATCGACGCTCCGCTTGCCAGCATTTCTTATTCTCCCTACACGCGATCGCAACATCCGGACTACGGCGACCGGCCGACGGCGGAACAAATCCGCGCCGACCTGAAAATCCTCAGCCCTTATACTCAAGCCATCCGCACCTATACCTCCACCGGCGGCGGCGAACTGGTGCCCGCGATTGCCGCCGAGTTCGGGCTCAAGGTCACGCTCGGCATCTGGATCGACAAAAACGAGGCCCGCAACGAGCGGGAAATCCAGGCTGCCGTTGCGCTCGCCCGCCGTTACAGCAACATCAACGCAATCGTGGTGGGCAACGAAACCACGTTGCGCGCGGAAAAGTCGATCGACGAGCTCATCCGGTTGGTGCAGCGGGTGAAGCGGCAGAGCCCGGTGCCGGTCACAACGGGTGAAATCTGGACGGTCTGGATCGAGCATCCGGAACTTGCATCAGCGGTCGACTTCATCGCCGCCCACATCCTGCCCTACTGGGACGGCTTCCCTGCAACCCAGGCTGTCGACAAAACCATCGAGTTCTACACCAAGCTGCGGCAAGCGCATCCGGGCAAGCGCATCGTGATCGCCGAGTTCGGCTGGCCCAGCGCGGGCTACAATATGCTCAAGGCCGATCCCGGACGCATCGAGCAAGCGAGCGTGCTGCGCGAGTTCGTTTCCCGGGCAGAAGCATACGGCATCGACTACAACATCGTGGAAGCCTTCGACCAGCCGTGGAAGACCAATGAAGGCGGCGTGGGCATGTATTGGGGTATGTTCGATGCCTCGCGCCAAGCCAAGTTCGCCTGGACAGGAGTGGTGAGCGATCCCGACCATTGGAAGGTCGGCGCGGTCGCGGTGCTGCTCGGCCTGTTGCTGTCGCTGCCCATTCTAGCACGACGCGCTGCCACATTCGGCGAGGCCACTACGCTGGCGGTGGCAGCCAATATGGTCGGCGCCTGGTGCGCGACCGTCTTTGCCTTCTGGCAAACTCATTATTTCGTGCTGGGAGCAGCCGTCGCGCTCGGGCTCGGTATCGTGCTGCTCGCCCCGCTGGTCGTAATCGCGCTCGCGCGCATCGAAGAGATCGCCGTCATCGCTTTCGGCCGTAGTCCGCGGCGGCTGATCGACGCCGCCCTGCCCGCGGCCGACGGCTTTGTGCCCAAGGTTTCGATCCACGTGCCGGCCTATCGCGAGCCGCCGGACATGCTCAAGACCACGCTCGACGCGGTCGCGCGGCTCGATTACCCGAATTTCGAATGCGTCGTCGTCATCAATAATACGCCTGATCCCGCGTTTTGGCGTCCGATCGAGGACCATTGCCGCGCGCTGGGCGAGCGTTTCAAGTTCATCAACGAGGATAACGTCGCAGGCTACAAGGCCGGCGCGTTGCGCCTTGCGCTCGCACATACGGCTGCCGACGCCGAGATCATCGCGGTCATCGACGCCGATTACGTGGTGCGGCCCGACTGGCTCAAGGATCTGGTGCCGGCCTTCGCCGACCCGAAGGTCGGGATGATCCAGGCGCCGCAGGATCATCGCGACGGCGAGCGCACCGTCATGCATTACGCCATGAACGGCGAATACGCCGGCTTCTTCGATATCGGCATGGTCCAGCGCAATGAGGCAAATGCCATCATCGTGCATGGCACCATGTGCCTGATGCGCCGCGCCGCGCTGATCTCGGTCGGCGGATGGTCGAGCGACACGATCGTCGAGGACTGCGACCTCGGCCTGCTGGTGCTCGAGCACGGCTGGCAGATCCATTATACCAACCGACGCTACGGCCATGGCCTCTTACCCGATACTTTCGAGGCCTATAAGAAGCAGCGCTATCGCTGGGCCTATGGCGGTTTCCAAATTTTGCGAAAGCATTGGCGCCATCTGATGCTCCGCGACGGCGGTCTCACGCGCGAACAGAAACGCGAATTCGCGATCGGTTGGCTCAACTGGCTGGGCGCGGAATCGATCGGGGTTGCGGTGGCAATCCTCAATCTCGTCTGGGTGCCCGTCGTCGCCTTCGTCGGCATCGCAATCCCCGACAAGATCCTCACCATCCCGATCCTCGCCGCCTTCGCCGTCACGCTCGCCCATTTCGTCGCGCTTTATCGTCTGCGGGTCGCGGTGCCGCTTGGCCAGATGATCGGTGCGGTGATTGCCGCCATGTCGGTGCAGTGGACGGTCGCGCGCGCAGTC
>VAZL01000829.1 GCA_005883445.1 Alphaproteobacteria bacterium
AATCCGAGGCGTTGTTTCGCCTTCGACAGCCGCAGCACCGCCTCGACCATGGCCTTCGGATCGGCCGCGCCCTTGCCGGCGATATCATGGGCGCTGCCGTGCGCGACCGAGGAGAACAGGATCGGGCTGCCGATCGTGAGCGCCGCAACGGCATTGCGCGCCAATAGCTTCGCGGCGATGTGTCCCTGATCGTGCAGCATGACGATGAAGGCGTCGACGCCTCGCCTGTGAAACATGGTGTCGGCGCCGAACGGGCCGGTGACCGTGATGCCTTGGGCGACCGCGGCCTCGATCGCCGGCTTGATGATCTCGATCTCCTCGCGCCCGAACAAACCGCCTTCACCCGCGTGCGGGTTGAGGCCGCCGACCGCGAGCTTCGGCGCCGCCGTTCCCAGGCGCTTGAGCGCGCGGTCGGTGGCCGCTATGACGCGCGCGATATTTTCGCGCGTGATCATCTCGATCGCCTGCCGCACGCTGCGGTGCAGCGTCGCGTGGACGATCTTCACGTCGTCGAAGCACAGCATCAGGTAAACATCGTTCTCGTCGGTGTCGGTCGCGCGCGCGACGAAGGCGGGATAGCCGTCGAATGCGATGCCGGCGAGCGCGATCGATGTCTCGTTCTGCGGCGCTGCAACGACCGCGTCCACCTCGCCCGCGAGCGCGAGCTTGATCGCGGCGCCGGCGAAGGCGAGCGCGGCGCCGCCGCTCGCGGCGCTGCTGGTGCCGAAGGCGAGCGCGGCGAGGTCCGGCTGCGCGCAGCCGAGCACGTTGACGCGATGGTCGGACCACTCGGCATCGGAAACGCGCGCGACCACGCGCAGCTCGGCGGCGATGGCGCAGGCCGCGGCATGGCGTTTCAACATGCCGGCGTCGCCGACCACGATCGCCTTGCAGGCGTTGCGCACGGCGGGGTCGAGCGCAGCCTTGAGACTGATCTCCGGTCCGATGCCCGCCGGATCACCCGCGGCAATGGCAATTCGCGTTTTGTCGCGCATGCGTGGACACCTGCCTTCCATATCGGTGGCGCTGAGCGAATGCGCGAGGGGGACTTTTACTCCCAGGGTATGAGCGATGCGTGGATCACATCGGGCACGCCTTGGCCGCCCACCGACCTGATGGCGAGATCCACGTCTTTCAGCCCGAATCTGTGGGTCGTGACCTTCTCCAGCGGGAAGCGCTTCGAGGCAAGCTGCGCGAGCGCGAGCTCGCACGCCTTGAAGCTGTGGCCGCGCGCGCTCTTGATGGTGATGAACTTCACCGTGACCTTTTCGAGCGGGAAATTGGGGAACTCCTTCATTTCACCCTGAACCACGATGGTGCCGCCCTTGCGCTTGAGCGCTTCGACGCCGAGCAGGATCGGAATGGTTCCGGCGCCGGCGGTGCAGTCGAGCGCCACGTCCACGCCTTTGCCGGCGGTGATCTCCATGATGCGCGCGAGCGGATCCTCGTTCTCGACGTCGATGGTGAAGTCGGCGCCGAGTTCTCGCGCGACCTGCATGCGCGCGCGGTCTTTGGACGTGCCGGTGACGATGATGAGCGCGGCGCCCGCCTGCTTGCAGATGACGGTCTGGGACAGCCCCTGCTGGCCGGGGCCTTGAATGAGCACGGTCGAGTCATAGCCCACGCCGCCGTCGAACAGCGACCATTCGACCCCGTTCGCCATCGGCGTCACCAATCCCGCCAGCTCCGGCGTCACGCCCTTGGGCACCTGGTGCACGACCGCGTTCCAGGGCAGATAGACATAGTGCGCGAAGCCGCCCCAGAGATGGGGCGCCTTCTCGGCCGAGGTGTAGCCGTAGCGGATGGCGTCGGGGTTGCGGCGCCAGTCGGTGTTCTCGCAGTGACGGTACTGGCCGAGATGACACCACTCGCACTTGCCGCAGGCGACGTAGTGCTCCACGAACACCAGGTCGCCCTCCTTGAAGCCCTTGCGCCGGGTGAACTCGCGGCCCGCCTTGGCGATGGTGCCGATGTTCTCGTGGCCCATGATCACCGGAGCCTTGGTCGGCGGGGTCTTGTAGAGCTTGACATCGGTTCCGCAGATGCCGGCGACCTCCATCTTCATCAAGGCAGCGTCGTCCGGGACATCCGGCATGGGGTATTCGCGGATCTCGGTCTTGCTCGGGCCCACCCTGACCGCCGCCAGCACGCTCTCCACCAGAGGGTCAAGGTGATTTTCACGCGGGTTGCGCTGGCCGCGTGCGAGTGCTTCTGATCAAGAGCGAAGCGTGAGGAGCCGGGGCGGAGAGCAATGGCTGGGTCGTCCATGATGCTGCGGTCCTTCCACAAGCGTCCCGAATATCTGCAGGCCCTCGACCGGGTGAAGGAGTGGACGCGCGTGCGCTTCAAGCTTCCGCAAGATGCCGCGATCCTGGTCACCGAGGTTGCCTGCGCGCTGCCCGGCTGTCCTCCGCTGGAGACCGTGGTCGCGTTCTGGACCGACGCCGACACCCGGCATCACTTCAAGGTGTTCAAGCCGCTCGCGGAGGTCGTTGCCGATGACCTTCCTCCCGCGTGGATGAAAAACGCGCTCATCGCCGTCGAGGGCGAGGGTCTCGAATGCTGTTGAGAGGCATCCCGGCTCGCGTGCGGTTGAGCCGCCGGCGCGGCGGCTTGCCGACGGCTGGGCGAATGCCTACCCTGAAGCGATCGGAACTGGGTTCCATATAGCGGAACGCCGGTCCGCGACCGGGTCGAGACCTGCGCCATCCAGCCGAACCATGCACGGATGAAAATCGATGTTGCGGAAAGAACAGAACGACCTGCTGACGCAAACCGGCCCCGGCACCACGATGGGCCGCATGTTCCGCGCCTACTGGCTCCCGGCGCTGTTGGTCGAGGAGCTACCGCAGAACGATTGCCCGCCGGTGCGCGTGAAGATGCTGTCCGAGCGGCTGCTCGCCTTCCGCGACAGCGAGGGCAAATACGGGCTGATCGACGAATTCTGCGCCCACCGCGGCGTGTCGCTGTGGTTCGGCCGCAACGAGGAGCGCGGTTTGCGCTGCTCCTACCACGGCTGGAAATACGACGTGACCGGCCAGTGCATCGACGTCCCCTCCGAGCCGCGCGAGAGCGGCTTCTGCCAGAAGATCAAGCTCAAGTCATACCCGTTGGTGAAGCGCGGGCCGGTGCTGTGGACCTATATGGGTCCGCCGGAGAAGCAACCGCCGCTGCCGGAATGGGAATTCGCGACGGTGCCGGCCGATCAGACCTTCATCTCCAAGCGCCTGCAGGAATGCAACTGGCTGCAAGCCATGGAGGGCGGGATCGATTCGAGCCATGTCTCCTTTCTGCATCGCGGCGACCTCGGCTCCGATCCGCTGTTCAAGGGCGCCAAGGGCAACGAATACAACCTCTCCGACATGCAGCCGTATTTCGAGGTGGTGGAGCAGCCGGGCGGGCTCTACATCGGCGCCCGGCGCAACGCCGAGAACGGCAATTACTACTGGCGCATCACGCCCTGGGTGATGCCCTGCTTCACCATGATCCCGCCGCGCGGCGATCACCCGATCCACGGCCACTTCTGGATCCCGATCGACGACGAGACTTGCTGGGCCTGGAGCTACGACTTTCATCCGGTGCGCGCGCTCACCCGCCGCGAGGTCGACGCCATGCGCGACGGCGCGGGCGTGCACT
>VAZL01000830.1:0-1761 GCA_005883445.1 Alphaproteobacteria bacterium
CTGCGGTTTGCAAGCAAGCTGCCGCAGCGGGCGATTGCCAAGAGCCTGGGGCTGAGCCAGGGGGCGGTCAGCGGTTATCTGAGCCGAGCGCGTGCCGCCAGCCTCGTGTGGCCGTTGTCCGAGGATCTCGATGACGCGCAGCTGGAAGCGCTGCTGTTCCCGCTGCCGCCGGCGATCGTCTCGGATCAGCGCCCGATGCCCGACTGGGCCTGGGTGCATCGCGAGCTGCGTCGTCCCGATGTGACCTTAGCGCTGTTGTGGGAGGAGTATCGGGCCGGCGCGCCCGACGGGTTCGGCTATTCCTGGTACTGCGACCTGTACCGGGCTTGGGCGGGCCGGCTGAAGCCGACGATGCGCCAGACGCATATCGCCGGCGAGAAGCTGTTCGTCGATTTCGCCGGCCGCACCGGCGAGGTCGTCGATGGCCGCACCGGCGAGATCATCCCAGTGCAGATCTTTGTCGCCGTCCTGGGCGCATCGAGCTTCACCTACGCCGAGGCGGTGTGGAACCAGAAGCTGCCGGACTGGATCGCCGCGCATGTCCGCGCCTTTGCGTATTTCGGCGGCACCGCCCGGCAGACGGTCAGCGACAATCTCAAGGCCGGCATCACCAAGGCCTGCTTTTACGAGCCGACGGTCAATCGGACCTATGCCGACCTGGCCCGGCATTACGGCACCGCGATCGTCCCGGCACGCCCCTACAAGCCCAGGGACAAGGCCAAAGTCGAGGTCGGGGTGCAGGTGGTCGGGCGCTGGATTCTGGCGCGGTTGCGGCACCGGCGCTTCTTCGCGCTGGCCGAACTCAACGCGGCGATCCGGGCCCTGCTCGACGAGGTCAACAACCGCCCGATGCGCGGTTGGGGCATGAGCCGGCGGGCGCTCTTCGAAGCGTTGGACCAGCCGGCGCTCGTGTCGCTGCCACCCTTTCCCTACGAATACGCCGAGTGGAAGCGCTGTCGCGTCAACCTCGATTACCACGTCGAGGTCGCCAAGCATTACTACAGCGTGCCGCACCAGCTGATCCGCCAGGAGGTCGAGGCGCGGATCACGACGACAACAGTCGAGATTTTCCACCGCGGCAAGCGCGTCGCCAGCCACCGCCGCAGCCTGCGACCGCACCGCCCGACCACCGTCGCCGAACACATGCCCAGTTCGCACCGGCGCTATCGCGACTGGACACACGAGCGCATCCGCCGCGAAGCCGAAGCAGTCGGCCCCGACGTCGCCGTGCTGGTCGAGGTGATTTTGCGGTCGCGGCCGCATCCCGAACAGGGCTTCCGCTCCTGCATCGGCATCCTGCGCCTGGTCAAGCGCTATGGCGCCGAACGGGTCGATGCCGCCTGCGCCCGTGCGCTGGTGCTCGGTACCCGCTCCTACAGCTCGGTCGCCGCGATCCTGAAGAACCGCCGAGAGCATACCCCTGCCGCCACCGCCGAGCCGCCGCTCTTGATCCACGAGAACATCCGCGGCCCCGGCTATTACCATTGAGAGGAGGTCCGATGCTGATCCACCCGACCGTCGAGCGCCTTCGCGCGCTCGGCCTCGCCGCCATGGCCGACGCATTCATGGAATTACAGAACGCTCCCGATGCCGGCGAACTCAGTCGCGAGGACTGGCTCGGGCTGCTCGTCGATCGCGAGGCGACCAGCCGCGAGAACAAGCGCCTCGCCCGCCGCCTGCGCGAAGCGCGGCTGCGCCAGCCCGCCGTTGTCGAGGACGTCGATTTCCGCGCCCATCGCGGCCTCGACCGCGCCCTGTTCC
>VAZL01000830.1:1804-2390 GCA_005883445.1 Alphaproteobacteria bacterium
CGCGAGGGCCTCTCGGTGCTCTACAAGCGTGCATCGCGCCTGTTCGCCGATCTCGCCCAGGCGCGCGGCGAGGGCCGGCTGCCGCGGCTGATGACCGCGCTCGAACGCATCCGGCTGTTGATCATCGACGATTGGGGACCGGAACCGCTCAACCCCGATCAGCGCCGCGACCTGCTCGAGATCGTCGACGACCGGGACGACCGGGGCTCGCTGCTGATCACCAGTCAGGTCCCGGTCAATCGGTGGCATGAGGTGATCGGCGATCCGACCCTCGCCGACGCGATCCTCGATCGCATCATCCACCGCGCTCACCGCATCGACCTGAAAGGCCCCTCGCTGCGCCGCCACCTCGTCACCGGCGAAAGCTCCGCTGCATGAAGGCAAGGGCACGACGAAACGTGACTGTCACGATTGCCAATAGGAACCCGACAATGCCCAGACCTCGCCTCGGCCCCTTGCCGATGACCGCAGCCGAGCGGCAGGCTCGATACCGCGTCAAGCTGCGTCGGCTCGGTGATCCCTCGACCCGTGCGCCGATGCCGCGCGCCCAACCCCGACCGCGGCGTTGGGCAGCTGCCGTTGCAGC
>VAZL01000831.1 GCA_005883445.1 Alphaproteobacteria bacterium
AATCTGGATGAGAACCCGCTCATTCTGATTGTGGCGCGCCACGCGGCGCTTCAACATCGCGATCGCGACTTCGGCCGCGGTCGTCGCCAACGCCGGCGTGAGGCGATGGTTACACATTCAAGAGGATACGGAGCGCGTCCCAATGACCGCTTCCGGTCTTGGCTGTGTGAAAACTCCGGTGCTCGCGCCACACGTAGAAATATCTCTGAGCAATTGCATCTCCGAGAGTCAAATCATACTGCACACGCGAGGTTCGATGCCTTGCTGAAGAATTGTCGTGGATGTATGAGTTTTTACACAGCCAGGGTCAAAACCAGTAAAGCTCAGAACGAGCAAATGTTTTCCGGTTTTCCCCGAAACGGACCTCCGATCTGCGCATTAGTAAGTAGCGTCCTAGAATGCCGCGTCCTGACTCAGGCGGGGCCGCGGATTCGGTTTGCTGGCCGGGGAGCTATCATCCCCGCTACGCGACCCAATAGCGCATGGGCGGGCCGCCTAGAACAGCGGGCCGTATAAAAGGGGCCGCTGGTTGCTCGAACATGCCAGCGGCCCAAGTCTGCATGGAGATGTAACGGCTAGGGGTTTAACTCAAGGCGCTACTGCGCGCTTGGGGGATCTTGCGCCATTGCGTTCAATCTTGCGCAGAATGGCCGAGGGCCTGTCGTTCCCGAAAATTCAATCCGGTGGGATTCGCGCGGTGAGGCAGAATCAGCGCATCATCCTGCGCGATGCTCGCATTCCTTCAGCTGCTTGGAAGGTTTGTCGCCAATCTGTTCAGGCCGCGGCGCCGGCTTGAAGTCGAAAACCTTTTTCTCCGCCATCAGCTCAATATTGCTCTAAGGGGCGCACCGCACCGTCCACAGCTCCGTGGGAGTGACCGGGCATTATTGGTATGGATGACCGGGCTCTGGCCAAGCCTGCTCGGTTTGTCCGCTCGGCCGCGCACGTCGCATCCGTTTCTCGGCGGACCGCAGCTCGGGGCGAACGTATTCGGTGCTAGACGACGCTGATTTGCGGCGAGCGGGAGGCCTTGTTAGCGGATACGTTCCTGTCCGACGCACAGATACCTCGCGATTCCCGGCTATTCCAGCGCTGGCAGCGACGGCCGGATAGCAATTAGTTGCGGGATCGAGGAAATTCCTGGGTGCCATCGCCCGCCATGGCGTTTTGGCGCAATTGCGCCTTGGCGATCTTGCCGATCGGCGTCATCGGAAAAGCGGCAAGGCTTCTCACTGTCATCGAGGATGCTCGGCATAGAAAGCGTGACCTCGCACATGCCCTCGGGGGCTAGGTGCCCAAGAGCAGGACTGGCGGGAGCGCATGTGCTCCGGCGCATGAATGACATAGGCCAACAGATGAAGGCCGCCTGTTCCGACCAGAGCGGCCACCGCCTTTGGACAGACAGCGGGCCGCGCCTCACTGGCCCGCGGATGTCATGTGCTGGTCTGCGGATGTCACGCGCCAGACGGTGTTCCCGACGTCATCGGCGATCAGGAGGGCGCCGCTTTTGTCGACTGCCACCCCAACCGGCCGGCCGCGCGCTTCGCCGTTCGCATTGAGGAATCCCGTGACGACATCCTCGGCCTTGCCGTTCGGACGCCCGCCGCTGAACGGCACGAAGGCGACCTTGTAGCCGTTGAACTGGTAGCGGTCCCAGCTGCCATGCTCGCCGACGAAGGCACCGCCGCGATATTTCTGGGGAAGGCTGTCCGCCGTGTAGAAGGCGAGCCCCAGAGGGGCGACATGGGAGCTCAATAGCTGTAGGGCCAGCCGTAGAAGCCGCCGTCATTCACCGAGGTCATGTAATCGGGCACGAGGTCGGGGCCGAGTTCGTCCCGTTCGTTGACGACGGTCCACAGCGCGCCGCTTTCCGGCTCGAAGGTCAAGCCGTTGGGGTTGCGCAGGCCGCTCGCGAAGATGCGCCAGCGGCCGGTTGCCCGCTCGACCTCCCAGATGGCGGCGCGATTCATCTCCGCCCCCATGCCGTTTTCGGTGATGTTGCTGTTGGAGCCAATGCCGACGTAAAGGAGCGAGCCGTCTGGGCTTGCCACCAGACTCTTGGTCCAGTGGTGGTCGATGGGGCCGCCGGGAAGCGGCGTCAGCACGGTGCCGGGCGCGGTGATCTTCGTATCGCCCGTCGTGTAGGGATAGCGAACGATCGCATCGGTATTGGCGACATAGAGGTCGTTGCCGACCAGCGCCACGCCGAAGGGCGAGTTGAGGTGATCGAGGAGGACGCTTTGCGTCTCAGGCTTGCCGTCGCCGTCAGTGTCGCGCAGCAGCGTTATACGGTTGCTCGGCCCGGTGTCGCCGCCCGAAGTGACCCAGGACTCAATCCAGCGCATGACCAGATCCTTCGGGCGGTGGATCGGATCGGGCCAGGGCTGCCTCGATTGGACCACCAGGACGTCGCCGTTGGGGAGAACGTAGACCGAGCGCGGATGCTGGAGGCCGGTCGCCAGCGCCTCGATCTTCAGACCGTCCGCGACGGTGGGCTTTTCGCCCTCCTTCCAGCCGACGACCCGCGCAAGATGCATCGGCGGGAACAGATATTGCTGAAGCGGGGGCAGGTTCGGATTTGGCCCGATTTGACTTGCGACATCGAACGGCGGCTCCTCGCTGCAGGCCGCAAGGGTGAGCGCGGTGGCGCAGGCCAGGGCCGCGCGCACGCGTTTTCCGGCAAGTGCTTTAGCCATGAGCGACAACTCCCACGCGGTGGCGGTAGACCATGGACCAGCCCATCCAGCCGGTGAACAGAAGGATCAGCACGACGAGCGCCGAAAGAGTCAGGCCCCAGGGAACCACCGAGGTCCAGGCGTCGTGCGTGTGCACCAGCATGTTGAGCGTCGCCAGGACCAGCGCCACGGCATTACCGATGACATGCGGCCATGCCGGCGCCTGTTCGCGGATCAGCCGGTCGCCCAGGAAATCGATCAACCCGGCGAGCGCGGCGAGCCAACCCATGATGACGCCGACGGTCACCAGCCATGCGGAGAAGTCGGCCCACATCATGTCCGCGGTCCGCCAATAGGCCAGGTCGGTTAGAAGCGTGCCGACGAAGCAGACGATCGGGAAAGGCACGAGAATCGGATGGATCGGATGCTTGGCGATCCGAGCCGTCGAACGGGGGTTTTCACGAGCCATCGGGAGTCCTTTCCTCAATGGTCAAGCCTTGGCTTGTCGGGGTTGTCGAACCAGTCCTGGGAACGGAGTGTTCCTGGCTTCTGGTCAGGGACCTTCCTGAACATGGGGTTCTCGTTGGCTCGTCGCAGGTTGCAGCGGGTCTGGCTGAATTGCTCGTAGTTGAGCAACTCGCGGCGTGTTGTAGCCCTCTTTCCGCGCCGCCGCTTGCCCCAAATTGCCCCGATTGTCCCGGTTCTGCGGTCATCCTCGACCAGCAGCGAGGATGAGGGTGCAACCAGAATTATTCAGCGGTTTTCGGATGCTGCGACAAG
>VAZL01000115.1 GCA_005883445.1 Alphaproteobacteria bacterium
CCCGCTCTCGGCCGCCACGATGACATAATACGGTTCGCTCCAGAGGCCAAGTTTGGCGCGGCGCGCCGCCCGTTCCTGCGCCAGAAGCTCCTCGGCGCAAGGCCGATCGCCGACGTGGGCTGAAACGCGTGCGAATCCTCTTGCCAGCATCTCATGCGTGACCGAGCGCGCAACGCCGTCGCGCATGACGTAGACCATGGCGCGCGCGCGACCGTAACGGTCGGCGCCCGCTCCATTTTGACGCAGCTCGACGCTTTGACTCGCGAGCGTCGATTCGAGGGCGGCGCGGGCCGCAAGAGCAGCCTCGGCGCGCGGACCTGATTCGCCGGCGGCGGGTGGGAGCGGAACTTCAATGCCCGCGAGACGAATCTCGCGCCCGTCCTCGAGGGGGAAGCTGCGGCCGTCGATGATTGCACGAACGTTTCCCGTGCCGGCGACCTCGAATCGGCAAGCGCTCAACGCACGGCCCTTCGTGCGCGCGGCCGCCGTCGGCAGGACGACGGCGCCAGCCATGCACGAAATCCAGCAAAACCGCGCAAGCGCGACGTGCCAACGCCCGCCCATCCACCAACGAAACCGTCGGAATGGGGCGGCACTGCGGCGATGCTAACTGAGGCTCGCCGGCCGGCTCTGCACCGGTCCCGGGTGGTCTTTCGGGGCGCGCTCGTTGTATATTTCGCTATATTTCGCCCGCAGGAAGCGAGGCAGGGGGGCGCTCATGAAAACCGTAGAGATCGTTCCGCGCGCGCGGGCACGCCTTTATGGAACGCTCGTCGCCAAAGAGGCCGCGATCCGCAAAGGTGGACGGGGAACCTACGTCCGGGTCGGGCGCAAGACGCAGGACGCCACCCGGTGGAAGCACAAGAATTACACCGGTTCGGTCGAGCTCAAGCGCGGCGCCGCCGAGACCGTCACCGCCAAGGTTCGCGCCGCCACGCCCGAGGACGAGCGCAAACTGCTGTCGTCGTTTCTCGGATTTGTCGATCGTCATGCCGGCGACCAAGTGACGACGATTACCATCCATTACCACTGAGCTCGTTCGATGGTCGGCGGGTGCGAGGTCATGACGGGGGCGCCCGCAAGGAGGTGCCGATGGCTATCGTGCTCGACCATACGATCGTGCCGGCGCATGACAAGGAAGCATCGGCGCGCTTCCTCGCCCGCATCTTGGGTTTGCGCTACGAAGGTCCGCTCTCGCACTTCGCGCCGTTGCGGGTCAACGACACACTGACCCTCGATTTCGACAATGACACGAATTTCGAGAGTCACCACTACGCCTTCAAAGTCGATGAGGCGGAGTTCGACGGCATCTTCGATCGCGTCCGCGCCGAGGGCCTCGCTTATGGCAGCGGCCCCGGCTCGCTCGACGATATGAAGATCAATCACCGTCGCGGCGGACGCGGTTTTTATTTCCGAGATCCGAACGGTCACGTGCTCGAAGTGCTGACCGCATAGTTAATCCGCCACGCTGCCGAAGCGTCCATCATCGCCGCTGGGACGATTTTTTCATCACCAGGGCAAAGGCTCGGCGTGAGTGCACTCATTCCACTCACGAAACTCGGGAATGTGTGTCGTTGCAGACAATGAGGCAGCGATGCCGATCAGCAGTATTTGGATGACAGGGGGAACGTCTCATTCTTATTCATCCTTCGGCGCCGTAAACCAAAGCGGGGTTTTCGACGTCCAGGGATTGCCGCGATAGCGATTGTGGAGCAGCGTGTACGCGGCCTTCGACGTCGCGGTATTCATTTCTCCGTATCGCGTCGCGCGCACCACCAGGTGGAGCGCCTCGGGCACGCGCGGATCGCGCGGCTGCGCATTGGCCCAGGCGATAATGATGGCTCCGAGATAGGCGGGGGCTCCGGGAAGCTGGCGCAGGCGTGCGACCTCGTTGCGCGCGCGCTCACGATCCTGCGACGTGAGGAAGGCCGGCGGAGCAAATTGCAGGGGAAGGGCGCAATCGTCGCAAAGTGTGATGTCCGCAGCGTCGGGCGCGCCTTGATTGTCGGCGTCTTCCCGCGACCACCAGCGCGTGGCAACGAGCCCGATCTGGTCGCGCATGTAAGGGTAGCCGAGCCCGGAGGCGAACCAGGGACTTGCTCCGGGCAGCCGCAGCAGCAACAGCGCCGCTTCTATTTTCTTCTGCTGCGGCGTAGCGGCGCCCTGATAGGCTTTCCACCCCGCGCCGTATTGCGGGAAATGGCGCGCGACGATGGGCGCGAGGGCAGTGGCAGTCTCGGTATCGTCGAGCAGCACCGCGCGCGTCCAGACTGCAAGTGCCACGTCGCGCTGCATGTTGGGCGGCAGCCGGTCGGACTGCGCGACTCGCGCCATCAGCGGCAGCGGCATGACGAACGACATGGCCGCCGTCGCATCGGTGTCGAAGTATTGCGGATTAGGTTGGAACAGCTCGGTGCGCCACTTGAGCATCGCGCCGAAGTCGTACGGAAAACTCGTCGTCGACCTCAAGGGCAGCGCCGTGGCGCCGAGCTTGGTGCGCGGGTCGGGAAGGTACATTACGAATTCACCGCGGCGCAGCGCGTAGCGCACGAACTCGTCGAGGTCGCGCGCGAGCTTCATGCGATGATAACGCATCAGGTTCTCGACCCCTTCCGGCAGCGGGCGGCCGTCGAGGATTTGATCGAGCTCGGCGCGCGCTTCCTCCTGCTTGTTCTCTCCGATGAGCAGGCGCAGGCGATGCCAGGCCAGCGTGTAGTAGGCGGGCGAGCCCGCCTCGATCGCGCGCGAGGCGGCGACCGCCGCGGCGACATCCTCGTCGCCGGGGGAAAGATGCATCAGCGCGGCGACCAGCCACGGCAAATTACGCTGCTCGCGCCATCGGCTCAGCGCATCCGCCTTGGCCGCGGCCACGTCCTGCTCGCGACCAGAGGTGGTGAGAACGTCGATGTCGTAAATCCACGCGCCGAGATCCGTGTTGCGCGCGCCGGTCCGCTCCAACAGCAAAAAGTCGCGCAGCTCGAATGGAAGTGCGGCCGGCAGCTCGGCAGCGAGCAGCGCGCGTTCCAGCTCGCGCGCCCGTGCCTGCGGACGGGCTGCGAAGGCGAGCAGCGAGGCCAGTTTCGGCGCTTCGGCGCGATAGTCGGCAAGCTGCGGATCCGTTGCGAGGGCGTCAATCGCCTGCTGCGCATCGGCGATGAGCTTGGGCGTCTTGTCTTCGATCGCCGCGTGAACGGCGCAGCGTGCAACGAGGTAGCGCGCGGTTTTCTGCCACGGCGAGGAGGCGTCGCGGCCGATCTCCGCGAACAGCTGTCCTGCGCGGGCATAGTCCAGGCGATAGAAATAGGCGGCGGCGATCTGATAGGCGAGGTCGGCCTTGAGCCAGGCCGGCGCATTCCGCGGCAGCTCTTCCGGCAGCGGTGAATCCTCATAGCAATTGAGGAGGACGGCGTCCTGGCCAATCACCCAGTCGCGCACCAGCCGGCTGTTGGCGCCGTGCTCGGCAATGCGCGCGCGCAACGTCGCGGCGGAATTGCGATAGGCGTTCGGAAAGCATGAGACGTCGAAAAGCTGCATGTTCTCCTGCCGCCGGCGATACCCCCCATACCTTGGGTCGTGGGCAGGCGGAACGCCGGCGACGCGCTTGCGCAGGTCGTTCCAGCTCGTCTCCGCGTCGGAGAGGGTCTCCGGAGCATCGCAACAGCGCGCGAGCAATTGCCTGGCCTGCGCCTCCGAGAAGCGCCCGCCCAGCATGATGCGGTAGGCGGCGTAAAGCCGATTGTCGGTGAAGGTGGGACGCAGGATGCCGAGCTGCCCGCGGAAAAACACGAGATCGTCCACTGGATCCTGGCCGGAGCGGCTGAAGAATCTGATCTCCGGTCCGAGCGGACCGGTCGCCCACGCGGGGGGCACAAGGCCGCAAGTCACGATGACGAGCGTCAATAGACACGAGAAGCATCTGACCATTGGCGTATCCTCTCGCGCAGCGTGGCGTATGTGTCGGCGTTCCAGCGTCGCGGGCTGAAAGCGTAGATGCGTCGGCCTCCCGGTATTGCTGGCGGCAGCTCGTCGCTCGCGACGCCGATGCTGGTACGGCAGTTGGCCGAGCGAAAATCTCCCCCGTCGGCGAAATACGCACGGATGCGCCGGCGATCGGGGCCCATGCGGAACAGCATCGGGACCACCTCGTCCACGGCCAGCGCTTGCGTCCACCGTTCGTGCAGGCACCAGGAGGTCAGGGCGGTGGCGGAGAGCACCGCATCGGGAAGGCGCTGGCGCAATGCCGCAACGGCTTTCAGAAAGAACGCGCGTTGCGACGATGTCGCCTCGAAGTCGATCTGCAGAAATTCACCCGGACGGGTCGCGCGCAAGGCGGCGAGCGTCTCGGCGAAGGCAAGCGCTTGCGCGTCGCTCACGACCGGCGGCTCGTAACGATCGACCTCGACATGCGCGACCGCGATCAGGCGCGTGCCCTGTGGCGGAGCGAGCGGATGATGGCGCGGCGTAAGCAACACGGTCTCCCCGCGCAGGATGACGGTGGCGGCGAGATAAGCCACCGCCGTGTCGCGAATATCGATGAAGCTCAGATCGTCGTCGCGGTCCCAGGCCCAGAGGACGAGCGGCGGCATATCGAGCGGCATCCTGGTGCGAGCGGATATGTTTTGATCGCTGACCAGGAAAACCAAAAGCAGCAAAGGAGCAAACGAAAGGCAGGATCGGAGCAGAAGGCGCATCGCAGCCGGCTCAACTGGCGAGGTGACTGCCATTCAAGCTTCGCTTTGACTGCGACGCAATGGGTCGCGACCAACGCGCCGGGTGTCGAAGTGCCGTCGCCGGCCAGCTGCGCAGACGAGGTGAACTT
Organism: Alphaproteobacteria bacterium; assembly: GCA_005883445.1. Classification (GTDB taxonomy): domain Bacteria; phylum Pseudomonadota; class Alphaproteobacteria; order Rhizobiales; family Xanthobacteraceae; genus VAZQ01. The sequence goes on from VAZL01000115.1 coordinate 4,820, forward strand.
CCCTCCTCCCGCCCGCGTCGCTATGTTCGCTCGCTGCTCGGCGGACTCATCGAGGCCGCGCCCGTGTCGCGCCCGCATCCTAATGTGCCTGGTTGCGAGGTTATGAGTCCTCTCCTGCAAGGCTGGCACCAGTGCTTCCGCATGTTTTGAGCTTATGCGGCCATGATCGGCTCCCGTGCCGGCAAATGGGAGACTATGTGCCAGATTTGGACGGAAGGCAGGGGCGGCTGAAGGCGCAGAAGAAAAAAGCTCCTAACGCCGCGGCGCGATCGTTGCCGCAGCCAGCGGCTCAAGGCGATGTGGAAGCTAGGCCCCACGCGGCTCTTCGCGTAATATCTGCGACGGACGGTCGCTGGCGCCGCTCGAGCGCGCACGCAGCGGCGCGACCGGTGTCGACGGTTCGCATGCTTTACGTCGCAGGCCAGATGAGCCAAACCTCCTGGGGCCCGCTCGCCGAGCGTTTTGCGCACGGCAGGCGCCTGCGCAAAAAGGTCCCGCGCGAGCGGCACGCCGAGCTGCTCGGATCGGGCGATCGCGATCCGGTCGCCATCCTGGCCGCAGGCGATCGTAGCCGTGTGCCGGAATTGGTCCCGGTTCGCTACGAGCGCATGCTTGCAAGTCCGTTCGCGTTCCTGCGCGGCGCCGCCGCGGTGATGGCCGAGGACCTCAAGCATCAAGCGCGCGCCGGCATTTCCGTCCAGGCTTGCGGCGACTGCCATCTGATGAACTTCGGGGCATTCGCCACTCCGGAACAGAACATCGTATTCGACATCAATGATTTCGACGAGACGCTGGCGGGAATCGATTTCACGGTGGACCTCAAGCGGTTGGTTGCAAGCGTCGCGGTTGCCGCGTTGGCAGCCAATCTTCCCAAGAAGCGGGCGCGGGCAATCGCGGCGGAGACCGCGCGGGCGTACCGCAACCGAATAGGCATTCTCGCCAAGCTGTCGCCGCTGGAAATCTGGCACAGCAAGGTCGACCTGGCGCGGGAAATCGAACGCATCGACGACAGCTCGCTGAGACGACAGCTCACCGCCATCGTTGCAAAGACAATCGAACACATCGAAGAGGACGACAACTTTCCGCACCTGGTGAAGGGCAAGAAGCCGCGCATCGAAGACAGGCCGAAGCTCATTTATCATTTCACCGCAAAACATGACTCGCGCGATCGAGTGGATTCGAAGCGCGTGTTTGCGTCCTACCAAGCCTGTCTTGCGCCGGAGCGGCGTCACCTCGTCGAGCGCTACGCGCTCAAGGACGTAGCTTTCAAAGTTGTCGGGGTGGGAAGCGTCGGTACCTTCTGTGCCATCGGCCTGTTCATGAGCGGCGACGGCGCTCCGCTGTTTCTTCAGGTCAAAGAAGCGGGGAAATCCGTCCTCGAGTGCCTCGGGCCGAAATTCCAGGATCACCCGGGCCGGCGCGTGGTCGAAGGTCAACGCGCCATGCAGGCGGCGAGCGACGTCTTCCTCGGTTGGACGCAGGACGACCCGTCAGGGCGATATTTCTACGTGCGCCAATTGAAGAACCGGCGTCTCGGATCGGTCAGCGAGCTGGTGGAACAGCGAGCGCTGGCCAGCTATGCGCATTTGTGCGGGCGCACGCTCGCACGCGCCCATGCGCGCTCGGCAGATCCGGCGGTGCTCGCGGGGTATATGGGAAAAAACGACGCCATGGACGATGCGCTGGCGTCTTTCGCCATGGCTTACGCGGCCCGCACCCAAAGCGACTACGATCGACTCGTGAAGGCGAAGCGTCCCGCAACAAAGCAACGTTGAAGGAGGGGCTGACTTAAGGTGTTCGGGCTCCAGGAAACAAGGGAAAGACGATGATTGGCCCGGCGGTCTTGCGCTCGCGCCATTCCGAATCCGCTGCATTCGCTACAAAGGGAGAAAAGCGTCATGAGCCTCTCGCGCCGCACTGTTCTGAGCACCGCCGCCGTAGGAATCGCCACTGTGGCCGCCGCCAATGCGCAGACGCCGAATGCGCCGGCCGGTACGCCGCAACCGACGCGTCCGGGACGCGGCGGTACCGATCCCGGACCGCGCAACGTTCCGCTCGAATTGCAGAATCCGGACATCTATGTGCCGCCGGCGACCGATCACGGCACCGTGGCGAACCTGAAGTTTCCGTTTTCGCAGTCCCACATGCGACTGGAGCGCGGCGGCTGGACCCGTCAGGTTACGGAGCGCGAGCTCGGAATCTCCAAGAACATCGCCGGCGTCGACATGCGCCTGAACACCGGCGGTGTGCGCGAGCTCCATTGGCACAAGGCCGCCGAATGGGCCTACATGCTGTATGGCCGTGCGCGCATCACCGCCGTCGACCAGGACGGCCGCAATTTCGCCGATGACGTCGGCGTCGGCGACCTCTGGTATTTTCCGGCGGGAATTCCGCACTCGATCCAGGGGCTGGAGCCCGACGGCTGCGAGTTTTTGCTGGTGTTCGACGACGGGAGCTTTTCCGAGGACAACACGTTCCTGATCAGCGATTGGTTCAAGCACGTGCCGCCCGATGTTCTTGCGAAGAACTTCGGCGTCCCGGCATCGTCCTTTGCCAGCACGCCCGACCCGAGCGAGCTCTACATCTTTCCGCTGCCCGTGCCCGGGCCGCTCGCGTCCGACCGGATTCCCGGAGCATCGCCGGTGCCGCAGTCGTTCAGTCATCGCCTGATGGCGCAGGACCCGATCCGGACCAAGAGCGGAACGGTCCGCATCGCCGATTCCAAGAATTTCCCGGCGTCCATCACGATCGCCGCCGCGCTGGTCGAGATCCTGCCGGGCGGGATGCGCGAGCTGCATTGGCATCCGAACACCGACGAATGGCAATATTACATCGAAGGACAGGGTCGCATGGGTGTGTTCGCGTCGGCCGGCGATGCGCGCACCTTCGACTATCAGGCCGGCGACGTCGGCTTCGTTCCGTTTGCCATGGGCCATTACATCGAGAATACCGGCAGCACGCCGCTGCGGTTTCTCGAGATGTTCAAGAGCAGCTATTACGCCGATGTCTCGCTCAACCGCTGGATGGCGCTGACTCCGCCCGAGCTGGTGCAAGGAACTCTCAAGCTCGACGCCACGGTGATGAGCGCGTTGCGCAAAGGTCCCGCTCCGGTCGTGCCGGCTTGAGCCGGCAGGCGGGGAGGGGGCGCCCACCGCAATCGAGGCGCCGCGGTCGACGGCCGTTTGCGAAGCTACCCATTCACGTCGACCGCGCCGCGCCATCGGTGCCGGCGCGCGTTGCGATGCCGAGATAGATTTCCTGCACCTGTTCGTTCTTTTCCAAATCGACCGCCTTGCCTTCAAGCACGGTGCGGCCGGTCTGCAGCACATAGGCGTAGTCGGCGATATCGAGCGCGAGCGGTATCGACTGCTCGGCCAGCAACAACGTCAATCCCTCCTTGTGCAGCCGGTCGAGGGTTTCATAGAGCGCTTCGACCACGCCGGGCGCGAGCCCGAGGCTCGGCTCGTCGAGCATCAACAGCCGCGGCTCGCTCATCAGCGCGCGGCCGAGCGCCAACATTTGCCGTTCGCCGCCCGAAAGCGTGCCGGCGAGTTGATGGCGCCGCTCGGCAAGGCGGGGAAACAGCGCGTAGACCCGCTCGAACAGGGCCGCAATCCGCGCCTTGTCGGCGAGCACGGCGGCGCCGAGGCGCAGATTCTGCTCCACCGTCTGTGAAACGAACAGCCGCCAACCCTCAGGCGAAAGCGCAAGCCCCTTGGCAACGATGACGTAAGCCGGCTGCCGCGCGATCTTCTCGCCGCACCATTCGATCGATCCGCCGCTCGGCTGCACCAAGCCCGCAATGGCGTTGAGCGTCGTGGTCTTGCCCGAGCCGTTCGAACCGAGCAGCGCGACGATGGCGCCTTGCTCGACTCGCAGCGACACGTCGGCGACGCCGATGAGATCGCCGTAGTGCACCTCAAGATGCGAAACCCGCAACTCGTTCATGGCGCTTCTCTCCGCCGGCGGTGGCCGCGGCCCAGATAGGCCTCGATCACCGCCTCGTTCGCGACAATTTCGCGGGGCTTGCCGTGGGCGATCACGTGACCCTGGTTGAACACCAGCACGCGCTGGGCGAGCGTCATGATCACTTCCATGATGTGCTCGACGATCACGAGCGTCACGCCCAGTTCGTGAATTCGGCGCACGAGCGCGATCGCCTGCTGCAACTCGGTCGAGCCGCTTGCGTCCGGGCGTGCCGAGCGAACGGGCGCGCTGCGCGCTCTGGCGCGCCAAGCCGGTCATTTCGATGACCCGCGACGCGGACTCGCGGGCGTCGCGGCGATGGCGATGGCGGAGGAAAGCGCCGACCATCACGTTGTCGAGGACGGTCATATCCTCGAACGTCGCCGGCACTTGGAACGTGCGCCCGATGCCCGCGCGCGCATGCACCTCCGCGGACGAGCGCGTCACGTCGACACCGTCGAACAGCACGCGGCCCGTCGTCGGCACCGTATCGCCGGCAAGGCAATTGAAGAAGGTGGACTTGCCGGCGCCGTTGGGACCGATCAGCCCGATGATCTCGCCTTCCGCGACGGCGAGATCGGCGCCCCGCACCGCCAAAAAACTGCCGAATGACTTGGAGACGTTCTGCGCGCTAAGCAGCATGCTTACGCCTCGCCAGCAAGGGCGCCACGCGATGCCACCATTCGTGCATGCCGCCCGGCTCGAACCGCGCGAGCAACACGATGATGCCGCCATAGAGGATGTAAGTGAGGCCCGAGCCGCCGCCGCCGAACCAGGTATTGGTCGCGGTTTGCAGCGGCACCAGGATCAGCGCACCGACGAGCGGGCCGAACAGCGCCCCCGCGCCGCCCGCTCTCCGGGTCGATAAACCCGGTCTTGATCGAATAGAGCGAGCCGGCGAGCGAGGTAAAGAGCGCGCTCAACATCAGCGCCTTGAGTTTCGTCTCCCGCACCGGCACGCCGAGGCTGCGCGCGGCGCGCTCGCCGGCCTTGATCGCGCGCAGATAATAACCGAAACGGCTGCGTTCGACCTCGAAGGTCGTGTAGAGCACGACCGCCAGCACGGCCAGAAAGATGTAGTAGTACGGCAGCTCGCTGCGGAAGGTGAGATCCCACCAGCCGCGCCCGACCGCCGGTCCTTGCAGGCCGATCGCGGCGCCGACGAGATCCCACGTGCCGACGAAGATGCGGATCAACTCGGCGACCGCGATCGTCGCCATGCTGAAATAGTGGCCCTGCAAGCGAAACGTCGGCATGCCGACCACGAGTGCAAGACCGAGACTGACGAGAATCCCGGCGGGAACGCCCGCGACCGGCGGCAGGCCCCACAGATGATAGAACAGCAACGGCGTATAGGCGCCGACGCCGAAGAACATGCTGTGACCGACCGATACCTGCCCGGCATAGCCGCCGACGATGTTCCAGGCCGATGCCGAGATCGCCGCGAGCAGAAATGCAACCCCGATGTCCCAATAGAACGGGCCGGTGAGGATGAACGGGTAGAACAGCAGCAGAGCCGCGAGCGCAGGGAGGCCCCATTTCACAACGCCATCCTCCTCACGCCTTCCCCATCAATCCCTGCGGCCGCAACCACAACAGCGCAACGAACAGCGCATAGACGACGATGTCTTTGTAGATCGGGCCGAACCAGTAAGCCGACAATGCCTGGATCAATCCGATGATGAGCCCGGCATACATCGCGCCCGGCACGCTGCCGAAGCCGCCCAGCGTGACCACGACGAAAGCGGTGAGCCCGAATGTCTCGCCGACGGAGGGCGACCACGGATACGACATCGCCATCAGCGCTCCGGCGATGCCGGCGCTGCCCGCCGCCAGCCCCCAGGCCAGCGCCTGCATGCGATCGGGGCGAATGCCCATCAGCATCGCAGCGTTGCGATCCTCGGCGACGGCCAGAAGTTGGCTGCCGACGGTGGTGCGCGTGAGCAAGAGATGCAGCGCAAAGGTCAGCGCGATCGCCGCAACGCCGGCCACGAGCTGTGGCACCGGCATCAGAATGCCTGCGACGTTGAGCGTGCCGGACAACGAAACTTGCGGCAGCGAAACGAAATTCGCCGAGAAGATCCAAAAGGCGGTGTAGCGCAGCAGCAGCGCAAGCCCGAAGGTCGAAAGAATCTGCGCCAGCATCGGCCCGCGCATCACATGACGGATGAGCGAGAGATAGACGACGACGCCGAGAACGAACAACGCAAACGCGGCGGCAAAACCGAACGCCGCCGGCCCCCCGCCGAGCCATACCACGACGAGCAGCGCCACGTACATGCCGAGCATGACGAACTCGCCATGGGCGAAATTGATGAAGTTCATCATGCCCCAGATCAGCGTGAGACCCGAGGAGAACAAAGCGTAGATGGCCCCCAACA
>VAZL01000832.1:0-2508 GCA_005883445.1 Alphaproteobacteria bacterium
GAAGATCAACAGCAGCTGGTAGCGGTCCGCCGCCGCGCGAAGGCGCTGCAGCACCGACGGCGTATGAAAACGCATCCCGCCCGCACCCTGCACCAACGGTTCGACGATGATGCCTGCGATCTCCTCGGCGTGACGCTCGAGACGGCGCGCAAAGACCGCGACGCTCTCCTCACTCTGCGGCAGCTCGACGATGTAGTGCTCGGGCAACAGGCCACGGAATCGCGCATGCATGCCGTCTTCGGAATCGCAGACCGCCATCGCCCCGGTCGTGTCGCCGTGATAGCCGCCTTTGAAGGCAAGGAATTTCTTGCGCTTGCCCACGCCCTGGTTCAGCCAGAACTGCACCGCCATCTTCATGGCGATTTCGACGGCGACCGAGCCCGACTCCGAGAAGAAGACGCGAGTCAGATCGCCCGGAATGCGTGCCGCAAGTCGACGGGCGAGCGTGAGCGCCTGCTCGTGGGCAAGTCCCCCGAACATGATGTGGGGCATCAGCGCGAGCTGGTCCTCGACCGCCTTGCGGATGTGAGGGTGGTTATAGCCGTGACAGGCGGTCCACCACGACGCGATCCCGTCGATCAGCTCGCGTCCATCGCAGAGCACGATGCGACAGCCATGGGTGCGCGCCACGGGCAGCGGCGCTCGCACCGTCTTCATCTGCGCATAGGGCAGCCAGACGTGAGCGAGCCCGGCCTCATACCACGCCGGCCGCGAAGCTCCCTGCTCTCCGTTTTTTCGAGACATTCGGCGCTTTCAATGCAAAGCTTACGGGCATGACGGGTCGAGGTCGATGCGAGGATGCGTTCACTCGATGAATTTGCGACCGCCAAGCTCGGTGAGCTCGAACGCAGCAGTCTACGCCGTGCGCTCGTCGACACTACCCGGGTGACGGCAATTTGGCTGCTGCGCAACGGCCGCCGGCTGTTGTCGTTTTGCTGCAACGATTACCTCAACCTGACCCATCACCCAGCCGTCAAGGAGGCGGCCATCGAGGCGTTGCGCGTCCATGGTGTGGGTGCAGGCGCCTCCCGCTTCGTCACCGGCAATCATCCCTTGTTCAGTGAACTGGAGGCGCGGCTTGCCCGGCTCAAGGAGACGGAGGCGGCCTGCGTCTTTGGCTCCGGCTATCTCGCCAATCTCGGCATCATCCCCGCGCTGATCGGCCCCGACGACCTCGTTCTGATCGACGAGCTGGCCCATGCTTGCCTGTGGGCCGGCGCGCGGCTCGCGCGTGCCGCCGTCGTGCCGTTTCGCCATGCGGACGTGGAGCACGTGGAATTGCTGCTCGCGCAGCTACGCCGCCGTCACCGGCACGCCTTGATCGCCACCGACGGCGTCTTTTCGATGGACGGCGATATCGCGCCCTTGCATGGGCTTGCGGCGCTGGCGCAGCGCCACGACGCCTGGCTCATGTCCGATGATGCCCATGGTCTCGGCGTAGTGGGGGGCGGCCGCGGCTCAAATTTCCTCGGGGGTACGAAGGCCGATGTCCCGCTGCAGATGGGCACGCTCTCCAAAGCGCTCGGTTCCTATGGCGGCTATGTGTGCGCCTCCGCCGCAGTCGTGGACCTCATTCGCAACCGCGCCCGCACCGTGATCTACTCAACCGGACTTCCGCCGGCAATCGTCGCGGCGGCGATCGCGGCGCTCGACGTGATCGAACGCGAACCCGCCTACGCCGCCCTTCCGCTCGCAAAGGCCAAGGCTTTTGCGCGCGGCGCCGGGCTGCCGGAGCCGGTAAGCCCGATCGTCCCCGTGCTCCTCGGTGAGGCCGAGGCGGCGCTGAAGGCGTCGCGCCTCTTGGAGGATCACGGTTTCCTCGTCGTCGCCATCAGGCCTCCGACCGTGCCGGCCGGGACCGCGCGACTGCGGCTGACCTTTACCGTCATCGAAGCGCAATGACCGCTGTCTTCATCACCGCGACCGGAACCGACATCGGCAAGACCTTCGTGACCGCAGGCTTGATCCGGCATATCCGCGGCGCCGGCGGCGCGGTCGCCGCCATCAAGCCGATTGTCAGCGGCTTCGATCCTGGCGCATGGCAGGGCAGCGATCCGGCCATGCTGCTCGCGGCGCTTGGACGCCCCGTCGCATTGGAGGAGGTCGAGCGCATCTCGCCCTGGCGGTTCAAGGCGCCGCTCTCGCCCCACATGGCGGGCAGGCGCGAGGGTCGCCTCATCGTCTTCCAGGACGTCGTCGAGTTTTGCCGCCGTTCAATGGCTGGAAACCGCGGCGTGCTTTTGATCGAGGGCGTCGGCGGCATCATGGTGCCGTTCGACGACCGCCGCACGGTGCTGGACCTGATGTCGGTGTTGCGTCTCCCGGCGATCTTGGTGGCCGGGAGCTATGTCGGCACCATCAGCCACACCTTGTCAGCGCTCGAAGTCATGGCGCGGCGCAATCTCGACATCGCGGCGGTCGTCATCAGCGAAAGCGAGGGCAGCGCCGCATCGCTCGAGGAGACGGTCGCGACGGTCGAGCGATTTGCCGATGCGATCGACGTGGTGG
>VAZL01000832.1:2558-5221 GCA_005883445.1 Alphaproteobacteria bacterium
CGTGGTGTGGCGACTCTCGAGATCGCGGTGCGCCTTCTGCGCCTCTTTCAGCGGATATTTCTGGTTCACGGGGATCTTGACCACCCCGCGCGCCACCACGTCGAAGAGGTCGTTCGCGATCGTGAGCAAGTCTTCACGCTTGGCCGCGTAGGTGTTGAGCGTCGGGCGGGTGGCGAACAGCGATCCTTTCGTCTGCAGAATGTTGATATTGAAGGCATCGATCGGTCCCGATGCCGAACCGAAGCTCACGAACATGCCGAGCGGCTTGATGCAATCGAGCGAAGCCGGGAAGGTCGCCTTGCCGACGCCGTCATAAACCACCTCGCACAGCTTGCCGCCGGTGATCTCCTTCACCTTGGCGGCGAAGTCCTCATCGCGGTAGAGTATGACGTGGTGGGCGCCGTTTTTCTTGGCGAGCTCGGCCTTGTCCTTCGAGCCGACGGTGCCGATCACGGTCGCGCCGAGGTGCGCGGCCCATTGGCAGAGGATCAGGCCGACGCCGCCCGCGGCGGCGTGCATCAGGATGGTGTGGCCCTTCTCGACCTTGAAGGTGCGGCGCACGAGATACTCGGCGGTCATGCCCTTGAGCATCATGCCGGCGGCCTGCTCGTGGCTGATGTTGGCCGGCACCTTGACGGCTGATGTCGCTGACCCCGGGCCCGACGGCGATGACTTCGCCCGCCCCCTCGTTGCCGGAGACAAACGGCAGCCCGACCGGCGAGGGATACATGCCGCTGCGGAAATAGGTGTCGATGAAATTGACGCCGCTGGCGTGGTTTTTGATCTTGATCTGGCCGGGACCCGGCGCCGCCACTGACACGTCCTCGTAGGTCAGCACGTCCGGACCGCCCGTCTTGTGTACTCGCACCGCTGCGACCATTGCTGTCACTCCCTGCTCGACTTGCACGCGCCGCAAACCGGCCCGGCGGCGGCACTGTCTCTCAGCGGAGCCTGTGGATCAAGCCGTCAGATCCGCGGCGGACGCCGCCGGTTGCGCTTTGCCATGACGTTGAACGCCTCCACCGCGCCGGCAAACGCCATGGCGAAATAGATATATCCGCGCGGAATATGGAACTCGAAGCCATCGGCAACCAGCGCAACTCCGATCAGCACAAGAAAGGCGAGCGCCAACATCTTGGTGGTGGGGTGCTCCGAGATGAACGCGCCGACCGGCGCGGCCGCCGCATACATCACGATCATGGCGATGACCACGGCGGCGATCATCACCTCCAGGTGCTCCGCCATCCCGATCGCCGTGATGATTGAATCGAGCGAGAATACCAGATCGATGGCAACGAGCTGGACCACGATCCAGGCAAATGCCCGCTTGCTCGAGGTCGCCGCGGTGGCGTTTTCGCGCGACTCCACCTCGCTGTGGATTTCATACGTCGCCTTGGCGATGAGGAACAGGCCGCCACCGATCAGGATGATGTCGCGCCAGGATATTGCCATGCGGAAAACGGTAAAGAGCGGCGCGGTGAGACCCATCAGCCAAGTGAGCCCGGCGAGCATGATCACGCGGAAGATGAATGCGAGTGACAGACCCACTTGGCGGGCGCGGCGTGCCTTGTCCGCCTCGAGCCGTGCGGTGAGGACCGAGATGAATACGAGATTGTCGATCCCAAGCACGATCTCGAGCGCGGTCAGCGCGACGAGCGCGGCCCATGCATTTGGGTCGGTCAGCAGCGGCAGCACGTTCATTCAGCGTTTCTCGGTCAGCCCGACGCCGAGGAAATATAGGGCGATCGCCACCAGGCCGCCTGCGACCCAGGGTCCCGGGGCGAGATCGCGCAGCACGGCGACCAGCGCGAGCAACGACCACAAGATCAAAGCGGCGATGTTGAGTGTCCGCAGCCGCGCAACTCGCAAGGGGTGCAGGAACTTGAACGGCACGAAGGTCAGCACCGCCAGCGCGACGACGATGGCGGCGGCGAGCGACGGTGCGGGTTTGAGCAGAAACAGATAAAACGCGGCCGCGTTCCAGAGCGCCGGGAAGCCGCGAAAGAAATAGTCCGCGGTCTTCATCTCCCGGTCGGCGAAATAAAGCGCGCCTGTGACCACAATCATGATGCCCGCCGGCAACGCGAGCGGCTGCGGCAGCAGCCCGCCGGCGGCAATCGCGTAGGCCGGAACGAACATATAGGTGACGAAATCAACGACAAGATCGAGCACATCGCCCGACCAGCGCGGAAGCACTTCCGCAACCTTGAGCCAACGCGCGATGGTGCCGTCGACGCCGTCGACGATGAGCGCGATGCCTAGGCACAGAAACATCGCCGGCCATTGGCCGCGCACCGCGTAGATCAGCGCGGCGAGCGCGAGCGCCGCGCCTGCGGCGGTGAAAACGTGCACCGCGAAGGCGCGGGCGCGGATGAACATGCCATCCTCGATCGTCACGCGCGGGCCTTGACCCGCGCAGTCATCATACGGTCTTGCTAGCCGTTGTCATGTCCCCGCGGACGGGCCGATATCGAAGGTCCGACAATGCACGACGGCGCCAAGTTCCCAAATTGGAGTTATCGCATCGTCGGCCGGGTTTTCACGGGAAGATGCTGTGGGGATGACGGCCTGGACTGAGTGGAGACGGCATGAACCATTTGACCGCGGAAGTGGCGATCGTCGGCGCCGGGCCGGCGGGCCTGACGGCCGCGATCGCGCTCGCG
>VAZL01000833.1 GCA_005883445.1 Alphaproteobacteria bacterium
GCTTTCAGGCTTCACGCTAAAAATCATAGTGCAAGACTGTCCTGTATCCGGAGGACGCTGTACGACGATCGGTGAAAACGATGCCTCTGCGTACGACGTATCTGTGCCGCCAAACCAAATGCGAGCCTTTGAGCTGTATGGTCAGCATTCGGTGAACACCGCAGCGGCTCTATTTCGTCGATCGGATCTTAGGAGGGGCCCTGCCGGCGGCTCTTTCGTCTGCGATGATTTGCTCGAGGCACTCGATGCCGTAGTCAGTGAAGGCCGGGACGCCATCCTCACCGACCCCGTAGACGCGCAGACAGCCATCTTCGGGGAACATGTCGATCTGGAGTTCCCACAGCCATTCCTCATCCTCGCCGAGCTTTTCGGCGACGTAGTTGATGGCGAAGACGTGCGAGATGGCAGACAAGGTCAAGCTGCCTGATCCGCACGCGCTTGAAGAAGTCGCCAGTTCCACGGCAGGAGTTCATCGAGCCGGTGAGCCGGATGTTCGGCGATGCGGGCCAGGACGTCGGCTAGCCAAGCTTGCGGATCGACGTCGTTCATTTTTGCCGTGACAATGATGCTGTACATGGCGGCGGTGCGTTGTCCGCCGCGATCGGAGCCGGCGAATAACCACGACTTTCGGCCCAGGGCAATGCCACGCAGCGCTCTTTCCGCGGCATTGTTCGATAAGCAGATACGTCCGTCGTCGAGGAAGCGAGTAAATGCCGGCCAGCGTTTGAGCATGTACTCCATTGCTTTGGCGACTTCGTTGTCGCGCGAGAGCTTGGCGCGTTGCTCGCGCATCCAGCTTTCCAGATCGGTGACCAACGGGGCACTGAGTTCCTGCCGGACAGCTCGGCGTCGCTCGGCACTCTGGCCATTGATCGAGCGTTCGATCTCGAACAGGGCGTCAATGCGCCGGACCGCCTCCGGGCATTCTCGGCCACATCCGCCATGATGAAGAACGGGCGGCGGGCATGGACCCAGCAGGCGGCTTCCAGGACCGGCCCCGGCTTGCGATCGGGCTCGTACAGCTTGGTGTATCCGCTGTACGCGTCAGCCTGGAAAATCCCAGCGTAGTTGGCGAGATGCGCCTGAGGGTGCTCGCCGGCGCGGTCGCGCGAGTAATAGAACATCGCCGCCGGCGGCGCAGTGCCGCCGAACGGACGATCGTCGCGCACATAAACCCAGCATCGCCCGGTGTCAGTCTTGCCCTTGGCCAGGACTGGAACGGTGGTGTCATCGCCGTGTAATCGTTCAGCCGCCAAGACGTGGGCTTCAAAACGCCTGAGGATCGGTTCGAGCACGGCGCAGCCGGCCCCCACCTGGTCGGCCAAGGTCGACAGGCTGAGCGGCACACCTTCCTTGGCGTAACGTTCGGCTTGGCGGTTGAGTGGCTGATGCTGCCCGAACTTCTCGAACAGGATCATCGCGAGAAGACTGGGACCCGCCCAACCCCTCGCAATCACATGGAACGGAGCCGGGGCCTGGCTGATCTTCTCGCAGTCCCGGCAAGTGAACTTCTCGCGGACATGCTGGACCACCTTCCATTGCCGCGGAATCGATTCCAACGTCTCGGTGACGGTCTCGCCCAACTTGCGCAGCCGCCCGCCGCCGCAACAAAGGCAAGCGGTCGGTCCCCGCACGATCACCCGCTCGCGCGGCAGATGCTCGGGGAAGGGCTTACGTGCAGGGCGCTTGCGGGTGAAGGCTGCTACCGTCGTGGTCTTGGCGACCGCCATCTCGGCGGCGATTTCGTCCTCGGTGGCCGAACTCTCCAGCTCCTCGAACTGCAACTCGATCTGATCAAGGAGCCGTGATGTGCGTTCCGAGCGTGGACCCCAGAGCTCGCGCATCAACTTCTCGATCCGCAGCTGCTGGTGGGCGATCAGTGCCTGATCATCGGAAGCCTTGGCTCTGGCCACTGCGAGTTCCGCTTCAGCGTGTGCCGCCCTGGCGGCCTCGGCGATGCGCTTACCGCGCTCGGCGACCAGTGCCGCCTTTAGCGCTTCAATGTCGTCTGGAAGTGCGCCATGACCAGAATCCATGCCACCATAGAATCACAGATCTTCGGCGCTGACTCCTAAAAAATGAAAACGGCAGCAATTATCCTGCACGCTCCGGTCGGAAAGTACGCACCGGGTTCCTCCAATCGATTCCGTCGAGCATGTAGGCGAGCTGCGATGCCGAGATTCCAATCACGCCATCGGCCGGCGACGGCCAGATGAAGCGGCCCTTCTCCAGCCTTTTGGCGTACAGCGACATGCCGAGCCCGTCATGCCAGAGAATCTTGATCAGGTTGCCTCTGGCGCCTCTAAAGACGAATAGATCACCTGCGTGGGGATCGCGCCGCAGCGCTTCCTGGACCTGCAAAGCCAAGCCATTCATGCCACGCCGCATGTCCGTTCGTCCAACCGCCAGCCAGACCCGCACACCGGAGGGGACTGGGATCATCGCCGCCGATCCAGAATGTTGAGCACACGGCCCAAAGCATCGGCGTCAAAATCACGATCGACCCGAACGCGGCAGCCGTTCCCAAGCTCGATGACGATCAAACCGGGACCCTTTGACGCCCTTGCAGAACCGGCGGGCGCATCATGATCGCGCTCAGGCTTTGCAGAGTTCGCCAACGCTGGCGCCTCGATCTCGACCGGTACCAAAGCCGATGCCTCGTCGCCAAGCCGCCCCTCCCGGGCAAGCCGACGCCAGGTAAACAGCTGCCCGCCCGACAACCCGTGTCGTCGCGCCGTCGCCGAAACCTCCCCACGCCCGCCAAAGCTCTCGGCAACGATCCGCCGCTTCTCCTCTAACGTCCATCGACGCCGAGCGCCGGTCGATATGACCTCGATGCGCGACACCTTCGGCATAGTCGTATGATTAGTCATACGACTATGTCTCAGCCGTACATCATCTCATCGCAAGGCGGCCCTGGCCGGAGGGTGACGTTGATCGCCACAATATCAGGGTACTCTGGTGTGGGTCGCGGATGGGAGT
>VAZL01000797.1 GCA_005883445.1 Alphaproteobacteria bacterium
TAAAGCCATCCGCATAGGGGCCGTAGGGCGCGTCGACCGGCTTCTCCAGCAGGCGGGAAAGTCCTTGTCGAGGCCAGCTTTGCGCGGCCGCGGCTGGGAGAGGACGTAAGCCGCAATGTCCCAGGCCTGTTCGGGCGAGAGCAGCGGGTTCAGGTAGTCGACGCCGTGCGGCATGTTGAAGTGAAGGAAATTTGCCGCCGTGATCAACCGCGCCATTCCGGCGCCGTCGTTGAAGCTGTCATTGCCCCAGAGCGGCGGCATCATGTAGCCAAGATCGGTGGTCGGCAGGCTGCGGCGGATGCCGGCGCCATTGGGACCGTGACAGGCGACGCAGGCATTGGCGTAGAGTGCCTCGCCGCGCGCGGGATCGGCTGGGCGGTCGAGCTCCGGCATATTGCCGGTGCCCATTCCCGGCAGCAGCTGCCCAGGCGCGACGCCGGTCGATAGAAATTTGATGTAGGCGACGAACGCTTGCATCTCCGGCGCGCCCGCCGGCAACGGCCGCCCGTTCATGCTGCGCGTCATGCAGGCATTGAGCCGGTCCTCGATGGTCATCTGCGCCCCCAAGCGAGCGTTGTAGTGGGGAAATTTTCCGAACAGGCCGAACAGCGGAATGCCGAACTTCTTCGTTCCGGCCTGGAGATGGCAATTGCCGCAAGCGAGATTGTTGCCGGCAAAGTGCTTGGCGGGATCCGCAACTTCGGGACCGATATGGGCGTAGGTCGCCGTGATGAGGTCGCGCCCGCGCCTCACCAGGCCGCTGTTGGCGTCGTTCGGGAGCGCGCCGATCTCGGGCACGGTCCAGATCGGCGGGCTGGACTTGGCCTCTTCCGCCGAGCTCGTGGGCACCCCGCGTCCCTCGGGCCACCCCAAGAGCCACAAGGACGCCAGCGCGACTACGCTGATGGCGGTGCGCGAACGCACGAAGTCGATCAACATCCAACCCGCCTCCTAATGTCTGCGCGGTTCGTACGGGCCAACGCGTCCAGCCGTCTAGCACACCCCCGCGACGCTTTTGCTCAAGGATTTTCTTGCCCCCGGCCCGGCATTGTGGACTTTACAAACCCAACGCTATTGACGCGTGCGGAATCGGATAAATCGTGTGAAGTGAGAACCACACAAGCGGAGATTCGGTATGGCGGACCGTGTGCCACAGCCAAAAGTATACGATCCGCAAATGGTGCCGGAGGTGGTTTGCGACGGCCCAATGAATATTCACTGGATAGGTGATCGCGGAGTCATCACGTTTACCCACCCAAGGGCGCGGTCTCAGCCATTGTTTGAGGGAGAGACCCAAATCGACCTCATCGTGCGCGCGCGCATCACGACGTCCATCCGGAATTTGGTTGCCCTGCGGGATTTGTTGGTACGGCTGCTCCCCGCCGATAAACCCGCCGTCGAAATGCCAGCAAGAGGTGGCACCACCTCCAAGCTGCATTGACGGCCACCCCTCCGATAAGCGCGGGCATGTTTAACGGGCGCCTTTCCTGAATTGAGGCTTTGATGTTTTCGATATTTTCGGTGGTGCGGAGATGCCTTCCCTTTTGAACGCGCGGCCTTTGTTCACGGATTGGCAGGGGCAGCATGGTTCAGCGCGTCGCCACAGTGGCGTTTGAGGGCATCGAGGCCCGCGCCGTCGATGTCCAGGTTCAGGTCGCACCGGGGCTACCGGCGTTCAACGTGGTGGGCCTGCCGGACAAGGCCGTCTCCGAGGCCCGCGAGCGCGTGCGCGCGGCGCTGGTCGCCTCGGGGCTGGCGCTGCCGGCCCGGCGCATCACCGTCAACCTCGCGCCCGCCGACGTGCCGAAGGAAGGCAGTCACTACGATCTGCCGATCGCGCTCGGCCTGATGGCCGCGATCGGCGCCATCCCGAGCGACGCGCTCTCCGGCTTCACGGTGCTGGGCGAACTCGGCCTCGACGGCTCGATCGCCGCGGTCGCGGGCGTGCTGCCCGCCGCGATCGGCGCCAACGGGCGCGGGGAAGGTCTCATCTGCCCCGCCGCCTGCGGCGCCGAAGCCGCCCGGGCGAGCCCGGAAATC
>VAZL01000798.1 GCA_005883445.1 Alphaproteobacteria bacterium
TCGCGCACAAGCTCGCCTTCCTCGACGAGATGCGAGCGTCCTCGGCGCTGCGCTGTCACGACTCGAACCGCATGGTTCTGCTCGGCGATCTCAACGTCGCGCCGCTCGAGCACGACGTCTGGAGCCACAAACAGATGTCGCGGGTGGTGTCGCACACGCCGGTCGAATGCCAGAAACTCGTGGCCGCGCAGAAGGACGGCGGCTGGGTCGATGCCATGCGCATGCTGGTCCCGGAGCCGACCAAGCTCTACACCTGGTGGAGCTACCGCTCGCTCGATTGGAAAACGGCGGACAAAGGCCGCCGGCTCGATCACATCTGGATCGCGCCCGCGCTCGCCGACCGCGTCAGCGGCATGCGCGTACTCAAGCACTGGCGCGGCTCGTCGCGGCCCTCCGACCATGTCCCGGTGACGGCGACGCTCGAGGTGTAGCGAGCGCGACGCGCAATCACTTTGGTTCGTGCGCGTCGAGAAAGGCGCGCACATCGACGATCTCGCGGGTCGCTTGATCGAGCCGGCCCGCGAGCGTCGCGCGCAGCTTGCGCGCCGCATCCGGGAAGCTGTCCAACATCCTGATGAAAAGCGGCCGCGGAATGCACAGCACGGTCGCGGGCTCGAGCGCTTTGGCGGTCGCCGGGCGCCTGGTCTCGGTGAACAGCGCGACCTCTCCCAGAAGCGTGCACGGGCCGACGGTGAGGTCCTTGCCGTCTTCCGCGGACGAGAGGTTGAATCGGCCCTCCTGGACGACGAAGCCGCCCTCCGACTCGTCGCCGGCGTTGAACAGCACCTCCCCGCCGTCGAGGTGGCGGGTCTCCGCCCCGATCGCCAGAATGCGCAACGCCGGCCGCCCCAAGAGACCGAGCGTCGGCACGCGTTCGAGGAAGGCGATGTCGTCGTCGATGGCCATGGGGGGCGGTTACGGCACCAATTTGTAACCGCCCGCTTCGGTGACGAGGATGGCAGGGCTGGCAGCGTCCCTCTCGACCTTCTGGCGCAGCCGATAGATGTGCGTCTCGAGCGTGTGGGTGGTGACGCCGGAATTATAGCCCCAGACCTCCTGCAACAAGGTCTCGCGCGAAACCGGACGTTGGCCGGCGCGATAGAGATATCGCAGGATCGCGGTCTCCTTCTCCGTGAGCCGCACCTTGTTGCCCTTGGGATTGAGTAGAATCTTCGAGCTCGGCCGGAACGTGTACGGGCCGATGGTGAATACGGCGTCCTCGCTCGCCTCGTGCTGGCGCAGCTGCGCGCGGATGCGCGCGAGCAGCACGGCAAAGCGGAATGGTTTGGTCACGTAATCGTTGGCGCCGGACTCGAGCCCGAGGATGGTGTCGGAATCCGTATTGTGTCCGGTCAACATGATGATAGGCGCCTTGAAGCCGTTCTTGCGCAGGATGCGCACGGCTTCGCGCCCGTCGACGTCGGGCAGCCCGACATCCATGATCACGAGATCGATCTGCCCGGCCTTGGCCGCCTGCACCCCCTTGGTGCCATTGTCGACCGCGATCGATTCGAATTCCTCGTGCAGCGCGAGCTGCTCGACCAGCGCCTCGCGCAGTTCGGAGTCGTCGTCCACGATCAGGATCTTGCGGGTATTCGTCATTCCTCGGCCCCAGAATCGGCATCACCCCGGAACGGCGTTGCGCGAAATAGAGCATTCGGGGGTAAAAGAGCAAGCCGGTTTGCTACTTCTACGATAGGTTCATGGGCTCGGATGCGAGGGCTTGGTCCATGCGCCGCCGCGCTTTTTCTCTGATCCGGGTGCGGGCCCGACCGGGCCGCCCCACCCTGGGCATTCTGCTCGCGGGCCCGCTGGCGCTCCCGGTCGTGCTCGGCCGAGGGGGCATCCGCGCCAACAAATTCGAGGGCGACGGCGCGACCCCGCGGGGCCGATTTCGGCTGATCCGCCTGTGGTGGCGGGCCGATCGCCACTGGCACCCGCGCACGTTGCTGCCCGCCCACCGCATCACCCCCGACCTCGCCTGGTGCGAGGATACCACCGACCGCCGCTACAACCGCCCGTTCCGGCGGTCGGCCAATGAACCAGGCGACCGCCTGTGGCGCGACGACGCCCTCTACGACCTCATCGTCGAGATCGACCACAACACCCGTCCGCGGATCGCCGGGCGCGGCAGCGCCGTGTTCCTGCATCTGGCCAACCTGCGACGTCTGCTTGCGGTCCTTGGGCCAAAGACGCGAATCGCAATTCGATATTAGGCCTGAGTTTCGCCCCGCGTGGCCCTTTCGCCGAAGATCGCGGTGCCAACCCGCACATGGGTGGCGCCGAACTCGATGGCGAGCGGGAAGTCCGCGCTCATGCCCATGGACAACAACGAGAGGCCGTTGCGCCGCGCGATCTTGGCGGTCAAGGCGAAATGCGGCGCCGGCGGTTCATGCGCCGGCGGAAGGCACATGAGCCCGGCGACGGCAAGGCCGTAGCGCTCGCGGCACGCCTTGAGGAACGCGTCGGCCTCCTCCGGCAGCACGCCGGCCTTTTGCGGCTCGGCACCGGTATTGATCTCCACGAACAGCGTCGGCGCGCGGCCCTGCCGGGCGATCTCCTTGGACAACGCCTCGGCGAGGCTCGGCC
>VAZL01000116.1 GCA_005883445.1 Alphaproteobacteria bacterium
GGGCCAGCCACAAAGTCGGGCGAACGATCAAGAAGTCGTAGATCTCGTCGAAGTACCACTTGTTGAGCAGGAATTTGTAGAGCGGCTCCTGCTGGCGAGCGAGCTCGACCGGCAGTTCTGGCCGGCGAATGTAGAATTCCCAGGCGATGACGAAGCCGATCGCCATCAGCACCGTTGGCGCCATGGCGGCGAGATGGGGAACATGCTCGATATTCTCGAGAATATGGTTGTCGGCCGCGAATTTGAGCGAGCCGCGGAAAAACTCCCCGACGTCGTGGCCGACGAACAGCTCGGAAAACGGGTAGCCGGCGAAGATCGAGCCGACCGCGAGAAAGACTAGCGGGAGCAGCATCACCATCGGGCTTTCGCGCGCCGCATCGTAATGATGGGGGTCGTGCGGGCTGCCGTGGAAGGTCTTGAAGATCAGTCGCCAGGAATAGAACGCCGTCAACGCCGCCGCGAGGGCGGTGGTTCCGAACGCATAAAGCGCCATCGGATTGTTGCTCACATAGGCCGCTGCGATGATGGCATCCTTGGAGAAATAGCCGGCGGTGAGCGGGAAGCCGGTCAACGCCAGCGTGCCTATCACCATGGTCCAGTAGGTGATCGGGAGCTTGTCCTTCAAACCGCCCATGCGGCGGATGTCCTGCTCGTGATGCATCGCGATGATCACCGAGCCGGAACCGAGGAACAACAGCGCCTTGAAGAAGGCATGTGTGAACAAGTGGAACATGCCGATCGAATAGGCGCCCGTGCCCATGGCGACGAACATGTAGCCGAGCTGCGAGCAGGTCGAATAGGCGATGATCTTCTTGATGTCGTTTTGCACCAGCGCGATGGTCGCCGCGAAGAACGTAGTCGTCGCTCCGATGAAGGTGACGAAGGCCTGCGCGGTCGGCGCCAGATCGAACAACGGCGAGAGCCGCGCCACCATGAACACGCCTGCCGTTACCATGGTGGCGGCATGGATCAGCGCGGAAACCGGCGTCGGTCCCTCCATCGCGTCCGGCAGCCAGGTGTGCAGCAGGAACTGCGCCGATTTGCCCATGGCACCCATGAACAGGAGCAAGCAGATCAACGTCAGCGCGTCCACGTCCCACGACAGGAAGTGGATGGTCTTGCCGGTGAGTGCGGGCGCCTGCGCGAACACGGTGTCGAGGTCGAGCGCGCCGGTCATCAGGAACGCGGCGAACATGCCGAGCGAGAAGCCGAAATCGCCCACGCGATTGACGATGAAAGCCTTGATCGCGGCGGCGTTCGCCTCCGGCTTGTGGTACCAAAAGCCGATGAGCAGATAGCTCATCAGGCCGACGCCCTCCCAACCGAAGAACAGTTGCACGAGATTGTCGGCCGTCACCAGCGTCAGCATGGCGAAGGTGAACAACGACAGATAAGAGAAGAACCGCGGTCGGTACGGGTCGTCCTCCATGTAGCCGATGGAATAAAGGTGGACGAAAGCGGAAATGGTGGTGACGACGACGAGCATCACCGCCGTCAGCGCATCGATGCGCAGTGCCCAGTCGACCTTGAGATCGCCGGAAATGATCCAGGGAAAGAGCGCCACGCGGCTGTCGTGATGGCCAAGCCCGACGTCGACGAAGGCCAACCACGACAGCAGCATGGAGGCGAACAGAAAAACGGTGGTGACGACTTCGGCAGAGCGCGAGCCCGCGGCCGGCGGTTCCGGGGGTTGCGGCTCGCTGTGCGAGGGCTCGAGGGCGGCGTGCGCCTCGCGCGGGGGCCGCGCGCCGCGCGCATGGCTCTCATCGCCCGGACCGTGCGCGTGAGTTTCGCCGCCAACGTCGGGCGGCCCGCCGGGATAGCGCGCACGCGCGCCGGCGAGCGCGATGAGCGCCGCGATGATGGCGCCCAGAAGCGGCAGGAAAACGATGGCGTAGTACATGCCGCGCTCAGCCCTTCATCAGGTTGATGTCCTCGACCGCGATCGAGCCGCGATTGCGGTAGTAAGCGACCAAAATTGCCAGCCCGATGGCCGCTTCCGCCGCCGCCACGGTGAGCACCAACAGCGCGTAGATCTGGCCGACCAGATCGCCGAGGAAGGCCGAGAAGGCGACGAGATTGACGTTGACGGCGAGCAGGATCAGCTCAATTGACATCAGGATGATGATCACGTTCTTGCGGTTGAGGAAGATGCCGAAGATGCCGATCGTGAACAGGATCGCGGCGACCGTGAGGTAATGGCCGAGGCCGATGGTCATAGCGTTGCCCCCACGTTCCTAAAGTCCCTGGCCCGGCCGGACCTTGACAAGGTCGATGGCGGTCGCCTTGGTGCGCGCAACTTGCTCGGCGATGTTCTGCCGCTTGACGTGAGGCTTGTGCCGCAGCGTCAACACGATCGCGCCGATCATTGCAACCAGCAGCACGACGCCGGCCGCCTGGAAGAAATAGACGTAGCGCGTGTAGAGCACGTGCCCCAACGCTTCGGCATTGACCGTGCTGGCGATCGGCGGAATTGGGGTCGCGATCGTGCGTTGCACGTCGGGCCCGATCGTCCAGGAGACCAGCACCAGCACCAGCTCGATGAGAAGAATGGCGCCGAGAAAGGCGCCAATCGGCAGGTATTGTATGAATCCTTGTCGCAGCTGGGCGAAATCGACGTCGAGCATCATCACCACGAACAGGAACAGCACCAACACCGCGCCGACATAGACGATGATGAGGATCATCGCCAGGAACTCCGCTCCCAGGAGGATGAACAGCGCAGCCGCATTGACGAAGGCGAGAATGAGAAACAGCACCGAATGTACGGGATTTCTGGCCGCGATGACCATCACGGCAGCGGCGATGCAGACGCCGGAGAACAGATAGAAGAACAGCGCGGGGAAAATCATTCCGCGGCTCACCGGTACGGCGCATCGAGCGCGATGTTGTTGGCGATCTCGCGCTCCCAGCGGTCGCCGTTTGCGAGCAGGCGCTCCTTGTCGAAATAGAGCTCCTCGCGCGTCTCGGTCGCGAACTCGAAGTTCGGTCCTTCGACGATGGCGTCGACCGGGCAGGCCTCCTGGCAAAGCCCGCAATAGATGCATTTGACCATATCGATGTCGTAGCGCGTGGTGCGGCGCGTGCCGTCATTGCGGCGCGGCCCCGCCTCGATGGTGATCGCTTGCGCCGGACAGATCGCCTCGCAGAGCTTGCAGGCGATGCAGCGCTCCTCGCCGTTGGGATAGCGGCGCAGCGCGTGCTCGCCGCGAAAGCGCGGCGAGAGATGCCCCTTCTCGAACGGATAGTTGAGCGTGGGCTTGGGTTTGAAGAAGTACCGCAGGCCGAGCACGAACGCCGCCACGAACTCCTTGAGGAACAACGAGCGGGCGGCTTGATCCATTTTCATGGCGCAATCCTTTCGAACGCTGGGTTCCGCCACCGCATCTCCATTAGTCGGCCATCATCGCGCCGAGCCAGTAGCCGATGCCCGCAAAGACGATGATATCGACCGCGAGCACAGCCCGGCGCAGCAAGGAGGCCTCCTGCTCGAAGCTCTCGCGCTCTTCGGCGCTCCCGGCGGAAACGCGCGAGCGCAGACGGCGCTCGACGAAGGTGAGGAGCGGAACGTAAGCCAGCGCCGCAACGATCGTGCCGATGACGGCTCCGATGAGCCCGGCAAGCGACAGATCCATCATGCCGTTGCTCCGTCATTTCGCGATCAATCCCCCGTATTGCAAGACGCCCGCGACGATCGCGACCATCGCGAGCGAAAGCGGCAAGAACACCTTCCAGCCCAACCGCATGAGCTGGTCATAGCGGTAGCGCGGAACGATCGCCTTCGCCATGGCGAACAGGAAAAACATGAACAGCGCCTTGAGCATGAACCAGATGACGCCCGGCACCCAGGTGAACGGCACGACCGGGAACGGCGGCAGCCAGCCGCCCAGGAACAGGATCGTGGCCATCGCGCACATTATTCCACCGCATAGCCGGCGACCAATTCCGATTCGGCTTCCACCAGATCGAACGGCGGACGGTTGGTCTCGGCCAGCGCGGAAATGAGGAACACCACGAACATGGGAAGCAGCGGCAACCAGAACCAGTTGAACATTCCCCAGCTGCCTTCCTGCGCCTCGACGATCGCGGAGAGATTGAGCGATCCGGCGCACAGCAGGACGGTGATGATGACGAAGCCGATCGAGACTTCGTAGGACACCATCTGCGCCGCCGAACGCAACGACGCGAGGAATGGGTATTTGGAATTCGACGACCATCCCGCCATGATGACGCCGTAGACCATGAGCGAGGAGATGGCGAAAATATAAAGCACACCGACATTGAGGTTGGCGATCTCCCATTCGGCGTTGACCGGAATCACCGCCCAGGCCGAGAGGGCAAGCACGCCAGTGACGAGGGGTGCCAATAGAAATACGCCCTTATTGGCGCCGGCAGGAATGATCGGCTCCTTGACCACGAATTTGAAAAGATCGGCGAAGGATTGCAGCAGGCCCCAGGGTCCGACCACATTGGGCCCACGCCTGATCTGCACCGCCGCCCAGATCTTGCGGTCGGCATAAAGCACATAGGCGGTGACGATGAGCAGAACGACGAGCAGCAGCACGCTTTGCGCGAGGATGATGACCAGCGGCCAGATATAATTGGTCCACAATTCAGCCATGGCAGCTACTCCGCCGCGGTGAGCGCGGCGTGGCCCTCGGCGATCAGCGAGCATTCCGCCATGACCGCGGACGCCCGCGCGATGGGATTGGTGAAATAGAAGTCGTCGAGTGCGCGGCCGAACGCGGCCTTTTCGGGGGTGCCGCCGCGCGCGGCCAGCGCCGCAATATCCGCCCGCTCGGCGGGCGCGATCTGGTCGAGGCGCCGCAGGTGGGAATGCGCCTTGAACAGCGCCTGACGCAACTGGGCAAGCGAGTCATAAGCAAGCTTGCGGCCGAGCACATCCGACAGCGCCCGCAGGATCGCCCAGTCCTCGCGCGCGTCGCCCGGCGGGAAGGAGGCGCGGCCAGCCATCTGCACGCGCCCCTCGGTGTTGACGTAGATGCCAGATTTCTCGGGATAGGCCGCGCCCGGAAGGATGACGTCGGCGCGGTGCGCGCCCGCATCGCCGTGGGTGCCGATATAGACCACGAAGGCTCCGGGGGCGATGTCGATCTCGTCGGCACCGAGCAGGAACAGGAGGTCGAGCGCGCCGGGCGCCGCCATCTGCGCGGCGTTGCGGCCGCCGGCGCCGGGCACGAAGCCGACGTCGAGCGCGCCGACCCGCGCCGCGGCGGTATGCAGGACCGAAAAGCCGTTCCAGCCGTCGCTGCCGCCGACCTGCGCGGCCCGCGCCGCAAGCGAAGCGATGGCTGCGCCATCCGGCCGCGCCAGCGCGCTCATACCGACGATCACCACTGGCCGCTCGGCCTTTTTGAGTACGGATGCGAACTCATGCGCGCCCGCCGCGACATCTGCGAGCGTCTGCGGCCCAGCGCCGAGATAATCGTAGCGATAGGTGAGATCGGCGCGCTCGCCGATCAAGCCGATCGGAAAGGCGCCCATGCGCCAGCGCTTGCGGATGCGCGCGTTGAGCACGGCCGCTTCGCGGCGCGGATTGGCGGCGACGATGAGCAATGCGTCCGCCTTCTCAATTCCGGCGATGGTGTCGTTGAACAGGTAGCTCGCCCTCCCCCATGCCGGATCGAGCACCGCGCCGTCCTGCCGGCAGTCAAGATTGACGACGCCGAGCCGCGTCATCAAATCCTTGAGCGCGAAGGTTTCCTCGACCGTGGCAAGGTCGCCGACGATCGCACCGGTGCGCTTCACCTCGGTCGTGTCGACTTTGGCGGCGATGGCGTCGAAGGCGTCGCGCCAGGAGGCCGGATAGAGCTGACCGCCCTCGCGAATATAGGGCTGATCGAGGCGCTGGGCGCGCAGGCCGTCGACCACGTGGCGGGTCTTGTCGGAAATCCATTCCTCGTTCACGTCGTCGTTGTCGCGCGGGAGGATGCGCATGACCTCGCGTCCGCGGGTATCGATGCGGATGGCCGAGCCGAGCGCGTCCATGACGTCGACCGACTCGGCCTTGTTGAGCTCCCACGGCCGCGCGGCGAAGGCATAGGGCTTGGAGGTGAGCGCGCCCACCGGGCAGAGATCGACCACGTTGCCCTGCAACTCGGAGGTCATGGCCTGCTCGAGATAGGTCGTGATCTCGGTGTCCTCGCCGCGTCCGATGGCGCCGAGCTCCGGCACGCCGGCGACCTCGGTCATGAACCGAACGGAGCGCGTGCAATGGATGCAGCGATTCATGATGGTCTTGACCAGGACCCCCACATACTTGTCCTCAACCGCGCGCTTGTTCTCCTTGAAGCGGCTGGAATCGACGCCGTAGGCCATCGCTTGGTCCTGCAGGTCGCATTCCCCGCCCTGGTCGCAGATCGGGCAGTCGAGCGGGTGATTGATCAGCAGGAATTCCATCACGCCTTCGCGCGCCTTGCGCACCATCGGGGTTTTGGTGAAAACCTCGGGCGGCTCGCCCTTCGGGCCGGGCCGGCAGTCGCGCACGCCCCACGCGCAGGAGGCGACCGGCTTGGGCGAGCCTTTCAGCTCGACCAGGCACATGCGGCAGTTGCCGGCAATCGAGAGGCGCTCATGGAAGCAGAAGCGCGGGATCTCCGCGCCCGCTGTCTCGCACGCCTGCAGCAGCGTGTAAGCACCAGCAACAGTCCAGCGGCAATGGCGATGCCAGCGGCCATGTCCAGCCGCACCAACAACGTGACGCCACGCCAAAACCGATCGGATCGGCTCATCCTCCTCGCTCCGTTTCTCACGCGCAGCGCGCCGTCTTCCATAGCTGCGCGGAAGGGATGCTCTCCCAGCCGAATGCATAGTCGCTCGGTCCATGCGCCCACAGATGTTCAAGCCGACCCTTCGCCTCCGCGACGTCGGGCCGATGACCCGCTGGCACCCACCACATGACGAAGTGCGGCCGATCCAGCGGCTCGAACCATTCCGGTCGGCGACCGTAGATACGCTTGTGGACCGTCTGCCAGACGAAACGTTCCAGCGCGTCGACCGATTCCCACACGGACATGTTCAAGAGCATGCGCGGATCGTCGAAGGCGTGGATGGCGGTGGCGTTGCCGCTGTCATCCTGGAGCCGCCACACGAAGCCTGGCGTGTGCTCGGCAATCGCGTTGACGCGGTCGAGATTGTTGACGAAGTCGGCCATGCGAGGGTCGTCGAGCGAATAGCGGATGCGTCCGATATTCAATTGGGCGAGGTGAAGCGTCGTCATGGAGCGTTCTCTGCTTTACTCCGCCGCCACCCGTACGGGCTCCGGGTGCGGGTTTGCGCTGTAGTCGTCGATGCGCCGCTCGATCTCGTGGCGGAAGTGGCGGATCAGCCCCTGCACGGGCCAGGCCGCGCCGTCGCCGAACGCGCAGATGGTGTGGCCCTCGATTTGGGTCGTGACCTCCATCAGCATGTCGATCTCGCGCTTGTGCGCGCGGCCTTCTGCCATGCGGCTGAGCACCCGCCACATCCAACCCATGCCCTCGCGGCAGGGCGTGCACTGGCCGCAGCTCTCGTGCTTGTAGAAATACGAGATGCGGGCCATGGCGCGGATGATGTCGGTCGATTTGTCCATCACGATCACCGCCGCCGTGCCGAGCGCGGATTTGAACTCGCGGGTGCCGTCGAAATCCATGAGCAGACGCTCGCAATCGTGCGCCGGGATCAGCGGCATCGAGGAGCCGCCGGGAATGACGGCGAGCAAGTTGCTCCAACCGCCGCGCACGCCGCCGCAATGGGTGTCGAGCAACTCGCGCAACGGCACCCCCATGGCGTCCTCGACCGTGCAGGGTTTCTCCACATGGCCGGAAATGCAGAACAGCTTGGTGCCGGTATTGTTCGGCCGCCCGATGCCGGCGAACCAGGCGGCGCCGCGCCGCGCGATGTCCGGCACCACCGCGATCGATTCCACGTTGTTGACCGTAGTCGGACAGCCATAGAGGCCGACGTTGGCGGGAAACGGTGGTTTCAGGCGCGGCTGGCCCTTCTTGCCTTCGAGGCTTTCCAGCAGCGCCGTTTCCTCGCCGCAGATATAGGCGCCGGCGCCGTGGTGCACGATGATGTCGAAATCAAAGCCGTGGACATTGTTCTTGCCGATGAGATTGGCCGCATAGGCCTGGTCCACCGCCGCCTGCAGATGCTCGCGTTCGCGGATGAATTCGCCGCGGATGTAGATGAAGCAGGTATGAGCACCCATGGCGAAGCCGGCGATCAGGCAGCCTTCGACCAAAAGATGCGGGTCGTGGCGCATGATCTCGCGGTCCTTGCAGGTGCCGGGCTCGGATTCATCGGCGTTGACCACGAGATAATGCGGCCGGCCGTCCGACTGCTTGGGCATGAACGACCACTTGAGTCCGGTCGGGAAGCCAGCGCCCCCGCGCCCGCGCAGCCCCGAGGCCTTCACCTCGTTGATGATCCAATCGCGGCCCTTCTCCAGGATGGCCTTGGTGCCGTCCCAGGCGCCGCGCGCGCGAGCTCCCTCAAGGCCCCAATCATAGAGGCCATAGAGATTCTTGAAGATGCGATCCTTATCCGCGAGCATCACGACCGCCTGTTCGCCGATGAATCGCCGACGGGAGATTTGGGCACCGCCGCTTCGCGCACGTTCGCGGGCTCGCCCGGCCACTTGGCGTCGGCATCGCGCAAGGCCGGGTCGTGCAGCGGCCCGCCGTTCCCATGCGCGTAGAGGGCGGGATCAGTGAGCGTGGTCGGGCCGCCACTCGGCGCTGAGAACTGGCGCGCGACCTGGGGGCCCGGTTTGACCTCTTTGCCGGCCGCCAAATCGGCTAAGATCTTAGTGAAGTTTTCCGGGGTAAGGTCTTCATAATAATCATAATTGATCTGCGCAACGGGCGCGTTCACGCAGGCCCCCAGGCATTCGACCTCAACCCACGACAGCTTGCCGTCGCCGCTGATCTGGAGCGGCTCGCCGATCGTGTCGTGGCAGAGTTTGATCAGCTTGTCGGCGCCGCGCAGCACGCACGGCGTGGTGCCGCAAAGCTGGACGTGGAATTGGCCAACCGGCGCCAAGTTGAACATGGTGTAGAAGGTCGCGACCTCGAGCGCGCGGATCTTGGCCATGCCGAGGAGATCGGCGACGTGCTCGATCGCCTTTTGCGGCAGCCAGCCGCCGGCCTGCTCTTGCGCGCGCCACAGCAGCGCAAGGATCGCGGAGGCCTGCCTGCCCTCCGGGTATTTGGCGATCTCGCCCTTGGCCCAATCGAGATTCTCGACCGTGAAGGCGAAGCTCTTGGGCTGGATCGCGGCATCGGCGAGGCGGCGGACGCTCATCAGCGATCGACCTCCCCGAACACGATGTCGAGCGAGCCGAGGATCGCGGTTATGTCGGCGAGCATGTAGCCCCGGCAGAGGAAATCCATGGCCTGGAGGTGGGCAAAGCCGGGCGCCCGGATTTTGCACTTGTAGGGCTTGTTGCCGCCGTCGGCGATGAGATAGACGCCGAACTCGCCCTTGGGCGCCTCGACCGCGGCGTAGACCTCGCCCGCGGGAACGTGAAAGCCTTCGGTGTAGAGCTTGAAGTGGTGGATGAGCGCCTCCATGGAGCGCTTCATCTCGGCGCGCTTGGGCGGGACGATCTTGTGGTCGACCACCGCGACCGGCCCCTGCCCTTCGCCCGCGGAGAGCTTCTGCAAGCACTGCTCCATGATCTTGGTCGACTGGCGCATCTCCTCCATGCGGATGCAATAGCGATCGTAATTGTCGCCGTTCCTGCCCACGGGGATGTCGAAATCGAGCTCGGAGTAGCATTCATAGGGTTGCGCCTTGCGCAGATCCCATGCCGCGCCCGATCCGCGCACCATCACGCCGGAGAAGCCCCAAGCCCACGCATCGGCGAGCGTGACCACGCCGATGTCGACGTTACGCTGCTTGAAGATACGGTTGTCGGTGAGCAGGCCCTCGAGATCATCGCAGACCTTGAGGAACGGATCGCAAAACGCGGAGATGTCGTCGATGAGCTTCGGGGGCAAATCCTGATGCACGCCGCCGACGCGGAAATAGGCGGCATGCAAGCGGCTGCCGGAGGCGCGCTCGTAGAAGCCCATGAGCTTTTCACGCTCTTCAAAGCCCCAGAGCGGAGGCGTGAGCGCGCCGACATCCATGGCCTGCGTGGTCACGTTGAGGAGATGCGACAGCAGCCGTCCGATCTCGCAGTAGAGCACGCGGATGAGCTGCGCGCGCTTGGGCACCGCGAGCCCGAGCAACTTCTCCGCCGCCAGGCAGAAAGCATGCTCCTGGTTCATCGGCGCGACGTAGTCGAGGCGGTCGAAATACGGGATCGCCTGCAGATAGGTCTTGGCTTCGATCAGCTTTTCGGTCCCGCGATGTAAGAGCCCAATATGCGGATCGACGCGTTCCACCACCTCGCCGTCGAGTTCCAGCACCAGGCGCAACACGCCGTGCGCCGCCGGGTGCTGCGGCCCGAAATTCAGGGTGAAGTTGCGCAGCTCGGTTTCAGCCATGGCAGCAACCTGGCCATGCGGGCGAAGTGCGAATGCGGAACAGCGAAACGAACGCCATCTCAACCGCCCTTCCCGTCGCCCGCCTTCTCGTCGCCCGGCAAGACGTAGTTCGGACCTTCCCACGGCGAGAGGAAATCGAAGTTGCGGAATTCCTGCGCGAGCCGCACCGGCTCGTATACGACGCGCTTCTGCTCGTCGTCGTAGCGCACCTCAACGAATCCGGTGAGCGGGAAATCCTTGCGCAGCGGGTGACCCTCGAATCCATAATCGGTCAGCAGCCGGCGCATGTCCGGATGGCCGGTAAAGAGCACGCCGTAGAGGTCGTAGGCTTCGCGCTCGAACCAATTCGCACCAGGGAACACGCCGATGATCGACGGCACCGGGGTCGTCTCGTCGACCTCGATCTTCAGGCGGATGCGCAGGTTCTGCTTGGGCGAGAGGAAATGATAAACGACGTCAAAGCGCCGTTCGCGCCCCGGCCAGTCGACCGCGGTGACGTCGATGATGCTCCAGAACTGGCAGCGTTCGTCGTCGCGCAGGAAGGTGACCACTTTCACGATGTCGTCGGCGTTCGCGCTGATCGTCAGCTCGCCGTGCGCAACCCGATGATCGCTGACCGAGCCCGGCAGCGCGCCGGCGATCATCTCGCCGAGTTTGTCGAGCGTTTCATCCATGGCGCGAAACCCATCAGCGCTCGATCGTGCCGGTGCGACGGATCTTCTTCTGCAGCAACAACACGCCGTAGAGCAGCGCTTCGGCGGTTGGCGGGCAGCCGGGAACGTAGATGTCGACCGGCACGATGCGGTCGCAGCCGCGCACGACCGAATAGGAATAGTGATAATAGCCGCCGCCGTTGGCGCACGAGCCCATGGAGATGACGTAGCGCGGCTCCGGCATCTGGTCGTAGACCTTGCGCAGCGCGGGCGCCATCTTGTTGGTCAGCGTGCCGGCCACGATCATCACATCGGATTGTCGCGGCGACGCGCGTGGCGCAAAACCGAAGCGTTCCGCATCGTAGCGCGGCATCGACATCTGCATCATCTCGATCGCGCAGCAGGCGAGCCCGAAGGTCATCCACATCAGCGAGCCGGTGCGCGCCCAGATGATGAGATCGTCGCTCGCGGTGACGAGGAAGCCCTTGTCCGAAAGCTCCTGGTTCATGCCGGCGAAGAGAGCGTCATCCGCGCCCACGGGCTTGCCCGTGCGCGGATCGAGAATGCCCTTGGCGGGCGGAGCGATGACCGCGGTACGCTCTAATCCCATTCAAGCGCTCCTTTGCGCCATTCATATATGAAGCCGACGGTCAGAACGCCAAGGAACACCATCATCGACCAATAGCCGTAGAGCCCGAGATCGCCGAGCACGATGGCCCAGGGAAACAGAAACGTCATTTCGAGGTCGAAGATGATGAATAGGATGGGGACGAGATAGAAGCGCACGTCGAACTTCATGCGCGCGTCGTCGAAGGCGTTGAAGCCGCACTCGTAGGCGGAGAGCTTCTCCGGATCGGGCGCCTTGTAGGCGACCAGGAAAGGTACGATCAGCAGCGCGAGCACGATGGCGAGCGCAACCGCGATGAAGATCACGAGCGGGAGGTAATCCAGCAATAGCTCGTTCATCGGCGATCTCACCTCCGACGTCCCGGCCCCGCACGGAAAGCCCGCCCCCGCCCCCACCCGCGGCCAAGGTGCCGCAGGCGCTTGCGAAATCGCCCTTGTCACAGATCGGATTCGTTCCAAGGACGGGCTCAGGGAGGGCTTAGCGCAGTGCACAATGGGAGGCAAGCCAGCGGGCGCCAAAAGCTCCTCCGGCGCGCGCATCACCTGCTCCCGCTGACATCCAGGAACTTAGGTTTCGCGCGGTCCGTCCCAATCGCTCGATTGCGTGTCACCTGAACGTCATCTTGCAGCCTGAACGCGAGCGAGCATCGATCGCAAGCGGCGCAAAGATCGATGCCGCTGTCTTCGAGCGCATCTGCGCCAGGGAACCTCTGGGCTTCGGCCCCATCCTCGCGCTAGGCTTCGCCGCAACCATACGTCGGTGGCGAGGGAGGCGGACATGCAACGCAAGGTCATGATCTCGTGCGCGGTGACCGGCTCGGCGGACACCCCCGGCCGCAACCCGGCGGTGCCGGTGACCCCCGAGCAGATCGCGCAATCCGCCATCGATGCGGCCAAGGCGGGCGCGGCAATCGTTCACATCCACGTGCGCGATCCCAAGACCACGCGGCCCAGCATGGATCCTTCCCTCTACAAAGAGGTCGTGGACCGCATCAGGGGAAGCGGCAGCGACGTCCTCATCAACCTCACCACCGGGCCGGGGGCGCGCTTCGTGCCGGGTGAGGACGACCCGCAAAAACCCGGCCCGGGCACGACCATCAAGCCACCGGCCGAACGCGTCCGCCATGTCGTCGCGCTCAAGCCCGACATCTGCAGCCTCGATATGGGCAGCATGAATATGGGCCCGCACGTCTTCATCAATACGCCCTCGCATCTCGAAGCCATGGCGGTCGCGATCCGCGATGCCGGCGTGCTGCCGGAGTTGGAAGTGTTCGAGACCGGCCATCTCCTGCTCGCCAAGCGCTTGATCGAGAGTGGACACATCAAGGCGCCGGGCATGTTCCAGATCTGCCTCGGCATCGCCTGGGCGCAGCCGGCCACGCCCGAGGCCATGGGCTATATGCGAAGCTTGCTGCCGGGGGGCTCACCCTGGTTCGCGTTCGGCATATCGCTGCATCAATTTCCGATGGTGGCGCAGGCGGTCCTGCTCGGAGGTCATCCTCGGGTGGGCCTCGAGGACAACATCTATCTCGAAAAGGGCAAGCTCGCGCCGAGCAACGCCGCGCTGGTGGAGAAGGCGGCCAAGATCGTCGAGATTCTCGGCGATACCATCGCCACTCCGGCCGACGCCCGCGCAATCCTCGGATTGAAAGCAGCGACGCCCTAAACGCGCGCAAGATCCCCTCGCCGGGCAAATCTACTTGTTGCGCTTCGGCGCGAGCCCCTTCTCCTCGATTTTTTCCAGGCTAATGCCCTTGGTTTCAATCGCGTAGCGCCAGGTGACGAGCGCGCCCGCAAGGCTGGTGGCAACCAGGATCAACAGCAGCAGATCGGTGCCGATATCCTTGAGCAGGATCGGGAACAGGAACGCGGTGAGCACCGCGCCGATCTTGGCGAACGAGGCCGCAAAGCCCGCCCCCGTGCCGCGGATCGAGGTCGGAAATACCTCGCCCGCGATCAGGTAGGTCATGGCGTTGGGTCCGATATTGGTCATGAAACTGAAAAGCATGAAGCCGGCGAAGAGCAGCACGCCGGAGAGCGTTCCGCCGACGTGGAGTGACAGCGTTGCCAGCAGCAAGCCGACGGCGCAGCCGATGAAGCCGAGAATCTGCAGCCGGATGCGGCCGACGCGGTCGGTAAGCAGCACAGCAAAGACGATTCCCACGATCAGGAGCACGTCGATGAACGCGGCGCCTTTCGTCGCCAGGATATCGCGCTGAATGAGCTCGGCCGCGTTGCGGGGATGATCGATGCTGGCGCCGATCAGCGCGGCGAGGATGGTGGGGGTAAACATTCCGATGCCGTAGGTGCCGAGGTCCTGCAGAAACCACGGCACCGAAGCCAGGATGGTGCGGTCGAGGTTTATCCGCTGAAACAGCGCGGACCAAGGCGCTTCTCCCCACTGGTGCTCGTGGTGCTTGTCGCGAGCTTGCTCGCGATGCAGGACGACTTCCTTCGGATATGCGGGCTCGCGGAGCAGAAGCCGTTCGGTAGCGATTTCAGCTTCCTTAACGCGACCGCGAAACATTAGCCACAGCGGGCTTTGGACGATAAAAAAACGGCCGATGATGACCGGCACCGCAAGCACGAGGGTGCTGGCATACATCCACCGCCACGCCGCGACGTTGGGGTTCTCGAACAGGATCACGAAACCGACGGCCGTGCCCACCAAGGCGCCTATCGCTTGAAAGCCGAACGCCCCCAGCACCATTCGGCCCCGAAT
>VAZL01000799.1:0-1948 GCA_005883445.1 Alphaproteobacteria bacterium
AGGAGATGCGAACTCTGTGTTCGAGACCTTTCGCGGTGGCATCCCTTGCCATCGGCGCGCTGACCCTAAGCGCCCTAGAAACCCAAGGGGCTGATGATTTTACTCAGACCAATCTGGTGTCAAATATCCCTGCGCTGAAGGCGAAAATCACCGATCCCCAATTGGTAAATCCCTGGGGTGTCTCGCACAGTCCGACGAGCCCCTTCTGGACTTCAAACCAAGTGAAAAACACGGCCACGCTCTACGCCGTCACTGACAAGACGACCGTCACTAAGGTCAACATCAACCCGCCAACGGGCTTTGTCGTCATCCCTTGCGCGGCGCCGGCGGTGCCGTGTACAGACAGCATCGGGAAAGGACCGACTGGCCAAGTCAACAACACCAACACATCCTCGTTCCCGGTCTCAGGTGGAGACGGCAAATTCGCGCACTTCATCTTCGCCAATTTGAACGGAACAATTTCGGCTTGGGACACCGGCCCGACGGCCTTTGTCCAGAACAGTGGAGCCGCCGGGACCGTGTACACGGGGCTGGCGATCAACGGCGCACAAACGCGCCTTTACGCCGCCAATACCTCGCTCGGCCGCATCGATGTCTTCGACAGCAATTTCTTGGCGTTCAGTCTCGGCCCGAACGCATTCCGCGATCCCTCGCTGCCGACCGGGCTTGTGCCGTTCAACGTGCAGCAAATCGACGGCAAGGTCTACGTGGTCTATGCACCCGCGGGTCGCCCGGCCCAGCAAATGGCTCCTTTAGGGGCAGGCGCCGTGGCGGTCTTTGATGAAGACGGCAATTTCATTCGGGAACTGGTCTCCGGCAGCCGCCTTGCCGCACCTTGGGGCATTACTTTTGCACCGCCAAGCTTCCGCCGGTTCAGCAATGATGTGCTGGTCGGCAACTTCAGCTTCCTCCATAGCGAGATCAATGCCTTTATCCCGAGCAACGGAAAGTTGCATGGGACGATCCCGATCGACACGGGCGGACAGAAGGCTGGCGGCCTCTGGACGATCCTCTTCGGGGTCGGAGGCAACAACGGCAGCCCCGATGTCCTGTACTTCTCCGACGGGATCAACGGCGAGGCAGACGGGCTGTTCGGTGCCATAGCCGCTCACTAAACGGAAGGCGCTGGTCCCGGCAACCGCTGTACGCCGACCTGATGGAGTGGGGAACCGAGCCTTAAGTCGTTCAACCGCGGCGGGGTCATTCCCGCCGCGGGACATCGGCTGTGTCGACCGGACACCACGGATTTGTTGCACGCCGATGACTAGTCCGACATTCTGCTGAAGCACGTAAACGTGCTTGCGATCGATCGCGAAGCCGAAGAAAAGCCGACAGTGGCCCGGGCAGTCACCATGGAAGTCGCGCATTGGGGAGAGCAAGGAGTATTCTGTGACGCGCAGTGACGATGCTGCCACCCAGGGTAGACGCCTGAACCGTCCTCCACGGCGGAGCGGCCACCATTAACACGCATCAAGCACAATGGATGTGCTCGATGACACCAACTTGGCCCGTCTTCAAAAAGGGCACGCAATTCGCTAGGGCGGTCTGGAACGACACCAGCGGGGTTATTCTGCCCTACGTGACGGTCATGCTGGTCGTGATCGTTGGCCTGTCGGTGCTGGCGCTCGACGGGGCGAGGCTCATGAGCCTGCAAACGCAACTGCAAAATGGCGCAGATGCGTTGGCGCTCGCGGGTGCGGCGGAGCTTGATCGCTTGCCAGATGCCGAGACGCGAGCGCGTACCGCCATCCAACGCTTGCTTACCAACTCGACCTTGTTCGGCTCGCGGGCCGAGAGGACCATCGCGGTCTCGAACATTAAATTCTATCGCCGTCTGCCGGCCAGCGATGCGAGCCCAATGTCGGCGGGCATGCTCGCAACCGGCTCCGCGAATGCGCGCTTTGTCGCGGTCACGGTGCGACCGGTCACCCTCCCGACACTCCTTCCA
>VAZL01000799.1:1963-3511 GCA_005883445.1 Alphaproteobacteria bacterium
CAGGTGGTCTGTGGGGTCACGCCGATCTACGTCTGCAACCCTTATGGGACCGCGGGCATGACCTACGATCAGGCGACCGAGGCGTTACAGCACGCAGCGGCCAACCCGACAGACCAAGGTCGCCTTATCCGATTGCGCCAATACGACGGGAACGCTGCCTACGCTGCCGCAAACTATGGGTTCCTCAGTTCGCCGACGTTGGGCAGCGACGACATGAGCCTGATCGATTCCATCGCCGTCTTCCGACCAGCGGCGTGCTTCCTGCAGCGGGGCGTCAATTTCCGACCGGGCTTGGTGCGATTCGTGCACGAGGGCTTCAATGTCCGCTTCGACATCTACGAAGGGGCGATGAGCGAGAAATACAACGACAGCAATTACAGTCCAGCGCAGAACGTGCGCAAAGGGTATGTTCTCCCTAGTGGCGATGAAAATCAGAACGCCTGCGCTGCTCGACGGGGTGCCAATTGGCCGATTGGAGGTGGTCCGAACGGGGTCACGGGGCTCCCGCTCGATCGAAGCTGGCCTATCGACGGCATGGGCGAAGGAAACTGGGACTTCGATAGCTATTGGCAGGTCAATCACGACTCTGAACCCCCACAAAATCTCAACGGTGGCGTGCCGAGCCGGTATCGCGTTTACCGCTACGAGATCGAGCAAGGCCATGTTGCAGATGTATCCCTCGGTGGAGAATCGGGGGCGCCCGCCTGCTATAGTGGCGGCGATTTACCCGGGACGCCGGATCGCCGCATCCTCCATGCCGCCATCGTCAATTGTCAGAGCCTGCAGTTGATGGGCGAAGTGCCGACCAACGTCCCGGTGGCAGCCTTCGGCAAGCTCTTCCTCACATTACCTTTGGCGCAATCGCAGACCGACCTCTATGTCGAGCTGGTCGGGCTCGTCCGGCCGGGCGATGGCGTCAGCTTCGACGTGGTTCAGCTTTATCGGTGAGAGCCTCTGGAAGCGATATGTTTGCGCAACGAGAGCCATCGCTCTGGCTCGACCAGCAAGGATCGGCGCTGATCGAAGGTGCCGCGGTGATACCGCTGCTGATCGCCCTCGTGTTTGGCGTATTTGAGTTCTCCTGGCTGTCCTACCAACAGCACCTGGTCGCGATCGGTCTGCACGATGCCGCGGACTATCTTGCCCGATCGCCGGATCCATGCAACGCAGTTTCGCGCGCTTGGAAGGCGGAACAACTGCATGCGAAAAATCTCGCGACCCGCGGCTCGCTCAGCGGCGGCGCGGCGCGCGTCCGTGGGTGGACTGCCGAAATGGTGACGACTAAATGCTCAAAAATTGATAATCCCGTCGAGCCCAACGGCCTGAGCCGGTTTCGAAGTGCATCCGTCTACGTCGTCACGGCCGCTACCGAATTCACCTACCCGTCGTTGGGGCTTCTCAGTCTTCTACACCTGCGATCACCGGTCATTTCTGCCTCGTATTCGGAGCGCGCCATCGGAGCCAGATGAGAACGGATAATGTCCGCAAAATATTTCTTGCGCGATCAACAAGGCTCCGTGCTGGTCGAAGTGACCATCATGTTATCGG
>VAZL01000800.1 GCA_005883445.1 Alphaproteobacteria bacterium
GTCGGTATCCGCGCCCGCCATTCCTGCGGTTGGCCGCAGGGTTTGCCCGATACCCAGTCGGCCGACCAGGCGCCGATCGAGAGCCTCGCCAGGGATTGGAAGAGCTGGTCGAACGAGGGCCTCATCACGCTCGGCATGGCATGGCGCGGCCAGTTCCGCGCGGGCCCGATCAAGCCCGAAGTGTATCAGCCGGAAGTCGACAATGCCCGCAAGCTCGGGCTGCCGATCACGGTGCACGTCGCGAGTGCCCGCAAGGCCGTGAATCAGATCGAGCCGCTTTATAACGGCAAGCTCCTGGG
Organism: Alphaproteobacteria bacterium; assembly: GCA_005883445.1. Lineage (GTDB taxonomy): Bacteria > Pseudomonadota > Alphaproteobacteria > Rhizobiales > Xanthobacteraceae > VAZQ01. The sequence continues at coordinate 300 of VAZL01000800.1, forward strand.
CAAGGACGTACAGCTCATTCACACGCTTTCGGCAAGCCCCGCGGAGCTCGACATGATCAAGCAGTCGGGCTCCGCGGTGTCGGTGTCGCCCGGCTCGGAACTGCGCATCGGCTACGGCTATCCGCAGATCAGCGAGATGCTGGCCAAGGGCATTCCGCTCGGGATCTCGGTCGACACCTCGGCGCTGGTCGGAGCCTCGAACCTGTTCGCTGTGCTCAAGCTTGCGCGCGACTGCGAGAACGCCAAGGCCGAGAGCGAATTCAAGTTGCCGGCGCGCAAGGCACTCGAGCTCGGCACCATCGAGGGCGCGCGCTCCATGGGGATGGGCGACGAGATTGGCTCTCTCACGCCCGGCAAGCGCGCGGATCTGATCGCGATCAGCACGAACGCGCTCAACATGGCGGTCGTGACCGACCCCGCGCATCTCGTGCTCGAAGCGACCGGCCCGGAAAACATCGACACGGTCGTGGTCGACGGCCGCATCCTCAAGCGTGGAGGCAAGCTCGCGGCGCTCGATACGCCCAAGGTGGTTGCCGGCGCGCGCGCCGCGCTTGCCGGCGTGCGCGAGCGCACGAAATGGCGCTAAGCATTGGATCACAAACGATAGCAGGGCGGCGGCAGGACCACCGAGTTTGTCCCCAGCCTCGGGATTGAGATGAAACAGCGCGAGTTCATCACCCTTCTCGGGGGCGCGGTGGTCGCCTGCACGCTCGCCGGGGCGTTTGCGCCGGATGTCTCACGCATCGCATTGGCGCAGAGCTATCCCGGTCGGCCGATCAACGTGATCGTGTCGTTTCCGCCGGGTGGCAATACCGACATCATGGCACGCGCGCTGCAGAACGAGAGGTCCAAGGCGCTCGCCCAAACCGTGGTCATCATCAACAAGCCGGGCGCCGCCGGCACGCTCGGCCTCATCGAGCTCAGCCGGGCTGCGCCCGACGGCTACACCATCGCACTGACGCCGAACAATCCGCTGACGGCACAGCCGCACGTGCAGAAGCTGCCCTACGCGCTGGATAGCTTCCGCTACGTCTGCCTCACCTATTTCGCGCCCTATGTGCTGATCGCCGGACCCCAGGCGCCGTTCAAGACGTTCCACGAATTCGTCAGCTTCGCCAAGGCCAAGCCCGAAAACCTCATCTACGGCCACGCCGGCGTCGCCAGTCAGCCGCACCTCGGCATGCTCGCCGTACTCAAGGCGATCGGCGCCGAGGGGCTGGGCGTGCCGTTCACCGGCGCGGGTCCGATGGCGCAGGCGCTGCTCAACGGCACCGTCATGGCCATTGCCGAAACGCCGGCCGTCGCGGCGGCGAGCAATCTTCCGGTTCTTGCCGCGCTGTCCGAAGCACGCATCGCCGCACTTCCCGACGTGCGCACGATGAAAGAGCTCGGCTTCCCGGCGGCGTCGTTTACGGCCGGCGGCTTGATCGCCCCGGCAAGCACGTCAGCGGCGGCGCTGGCCACGCTGGAGAAAGCATGCGCGGACGCGACGGCGCGTGCCGAATACAAGGCCATCGCCGCGCGTCTCAACCGCGGCCATCAGAGGCGCGGGCCTCGCCACGAGTAAATAGCGGCACGTGCGGCTGTGGACGGCTGGATTTGACCGCTCGCGTGGCCAAAACCACGGCCATCATTTCAACCCGGCCGCCTTGAGGATGGCGTCGGTGTCGGTCAGCCAGACCTGGTCATCCTTCTTGAGGCGGGAGAGAACGCGCCGCAGCGCGGCCGCCCCGTCCGGCGTTCCGATCACGAAGGGGTGGATTCCGATGACCGCCGTCGTCGCCTCCCGTGCCGGGTCGGCGCGGGCCTCACTGGCCAGCTCCAGCACGTAGTCCAGCCAGAGCGTCTCGATCTCGGCGGGCATCTTCATGCGCGCGAGATGCTGGCCCATGTCGACCGTGACCACCGGATAGGGTAGCTGGATCAACGAGCCGTCGGGCGTCTTCAAGCGCGAAATGATGTCGGAATCCATCTGGTCGATGGTGTAAGTGATGCCCTCCGCCGCCACCGCCTGCATCGTGTCGG
>VAZL01000855.1 GCA_005883445.1 Alphaproteobacteria bacterium
CCTGACCTCCTCATTGCGAACGAGGCGCTCTCCCAACTGAGCTACGGCCCCGCCAAAATGCAGCCACGCTGCGGCGGCTGCGGGGTGGCTGCGGGTGCGCGCCATTTACGGCCCGGGGTGCAAGGAGTCAAGGATTCGAGGGCAAGGGCGGGACCATGGCGGCGATTTCATCGCCTGCGGCGCTTGTTTGCGCCGCCTCGCCCCGCTACATGATGGTGCCCCCGATTTACACGAGCGATTCCGGTCCATGCGCGCCCTCTTCCTCGTCATTGATCTCGTCCTCGAGCTCTACATCTGGATCCTGATTGCCGCCGCGATCTTCTCCTGGCTGGTCGCGTTCAACGTGGTGAACGTCCGCAATTCGGTCGTCGGCATGATCGGCGACTTTCTCTATCGCATCACCGAACCGGCGCTACGGCCGATCCGCAACGTCATGCCCAATCTCGGCGGCATCGACATTTCTCCGGTGATCCTGATCTTGATCATCATTTTCATTCGCTACTGCATCGCGCTCTATATCCTCCCCAACGTGTTCTGAGCTTGATCATTGCTCGGCCGCCGTGGACGGCGACGGCGGACAGCGTCGTCGTCACCGTGCGGCTCACGCCGCGGGGCGGCCGCGACGCCATCGACGGCGTCGCGCAGCTCGCCGATGGGCGCAGCGTGCTGAAGGTGCGCGTGCGCGCGGCGGCAAGCGAGGGCGAGGCCAATGCGGCGCTGATGAAGCTCATCGCCAAAACGCTGGGCGTTGCCGGGCGCGACGTCAGCCTCGTCGCGGGCGCGAGCGCACGGCTCAAGCATCTGCGGATCAGCGGCGCCGGCGCAACGCTTGCCGCCACGCTGGAGAAAATTTGCGCGATGGGGTAATGCCGTCGCTGCGCTCACCTGATGCTGGGTGCGGCCATCAGTTTATGTGAGGTCGTCCCGCATGCACGGGAACGACATCAGATGATCCTGAAGCAACTAGCCGGATACGGCAGGCCATGACCGCAAAAATCATCGACGGCAAGGGGATCGCGGCGGACTTGCGCGGCAAGGTCGCGGACGCCGTGCATCGTCTGGCGCGCGACCGCGGCATCGTGCCGGGGCTGGCGGTGGTGCTCGTGGGCAATAACCCGGCGAGCGAAAGCTACGTTGCCAGCAAGATGAAGATGACGGTCGGGAGCGGCATGCGGTCGTTCGACCACCGGCTGCCGAAGGAAACGAGCGAAGCCGAGTTGTTGGGGCTGATCGCGCGCCTCAACGCCGATCCCAGCGTCCACGGCATTCTGGTGCAGCTTCCCCTGCCGGCGCAGATCGACCCGCACAAAATCATCGCCGCGGTCGACCCGGCAAAGGACGTCGACGGCTTTAGCCCCGTGAATGCCGGACGCTTATGCGCGGGCTTGCCGGCGCTGGCGCCTTGCACGCCGGTCGGCTGCATCCTCCTCGCCAAGACCGTGCAGCCGTCGCTCGCGGGGCTCGAGGCGGTTGTCATCGGCCGCTCCAACATCGTCGGCAAGCCCTTGGCGCAACTTCTGCTCGCGGAAAACGCCACCGTCACGGTCGCGCATTCCAAGACGCGCGAGCTTGCGGCGGTCTGCCGGCGCGCGGACCTTTTGTTTGCGGCGGTAGGACGGCCGGAAATGGTGCGGCGGGATTGGGTCAAACCGGGCGCCACCGTCATCGACGTCGGGGTCAACCGCGTGACGCCGGCGGGCGGCCGCTCGCGCATCGTCGGCGACGTGGCGTTCGCGGAAGTGGCGGAGGTCGCGGGCGCGATCTCGCCGGTGCCGGGCGGCGTCGGTCCGATGACCATTGCGTGCCTGCTCGCCAACACGGTGCGGGCGGCCTGTGCGCTCGCTGGCCTGCGGGAGCCGGCGTTCGGACAACCCCCGGCCGAGGACCGGGAATAGGCGCGCGAGCAGCCCCGTCGCACCGGCCACTGGTGGGCGAATGATCACCGCGTCTTTGGAAATGGGCGTCGCGCGTTGCCGGCCGTCTAACCGCTTGCTTAGCGGCTCCAGGCGAAGGCGACTTTGTCGAGGGTGCGGGTGCCGAAGCGTTCGGAGGAGCGGGCCACCGCCTTGCCACCGAGCGCCCGGTAGAAGCCGACCGCCGGCTCGTTGTCCGAGAGCGCCCAGATCACCCGAAGCCGACCCCCTGGAATTCCGGACAGAGATAAAGCTCGTAGATCTCGCCGTCGTAGAACAGGCTGCGCGCGCGATTGCGCCCGTAATTGGCGTAACCGGCCACGCATTCGCCGAATGCCAGCACCGTGATTCGGCTGCCTTTGCGAACCGCGCAGTCCCACCATGCCGGGCCGCGCCGGTTGATCAGCTTGTCGAGCTCCGGCCCTGGAATGATGCCCTGATACGCACCCCGCCAGGCTTCGTCGTGCGTCGCGGCGATGGCCGGAGCATCGGACGGCTTGGCGCGGCGGACTTCGATCAGGGTCGTGTTCATGACCTGATACAAGCAAGCACTCCGCCGCGCTTCAAGAGCTATATTTAATGCCGAGTTAACAACGTCGGCGATTGATGTGGATTTGCCACACCGCGCCGCCACGCGGGCGCGAAAAATCGAGATATGTTCGCGACCTAACGAATGTTGCAGCGGCGACACGCAGCGCCGGCGAAATGCGCGATTCTTCGCCTCCGAGGCGGCGCCCATCATGGGTGGCGGCGCGTGCGCGTTGCACAATGACCGCGGCCGCAGGACGAATCGGTGGGCTGGAGAGCGCTAGGCCCGGCAATCACGGCGGATAGGTCGGTGGCGACGGCCGGGCGTCACACCCGCTCCGCCTCCTTGCGCCGGTCCTCCTTCTTGCGCTCGTTGGGATCGAGCAGCTTCTTGCGCAGCCTGATCGCGGCCGGGGTGACCTCGACCAGCTCGTCGTCGCCGATATAGGCGAGCGCCTTCTCCAACGTCATCTGGATCGGCGGGATCAGCCGCACGGCCTCGTCCTTGGCATGGGTGCGGATATTGGTGAGCTTCTTGCCCTTGAGCACGTTGATCTCGAGGTCGTTGCCGCGGGTATGCTCGCCCACGATCATGCCGCGATAGACCTTGCACCCCGGCTCGATCATCATCGGCCCGCGGTCCTCGAGGTTCCACAGCGCGTAAGCCACGGCCTCTCCCTGGTCGTTGGAGATCAGAACGCCGTTGCGGCGGCCTACGATCTCGCCGCGATACGTGCCGTAGCCGTGGAACAGCCGGTT
>VAZL01000856.1 GCA_005883445.1 Alphaproteobacteria bacterium
CCGAGAACTGGTCCCCGGTTTTGCGCCCTCGGCATTGCGGGCGGCGCAACGGACCTTACATACATCCCATGTACATAAAGTCTCGAGCCGGAAACGGAGGGATCGGCCAGAGCCATTCCATGAGCGCCAAACCGCAGCAGCTCGGTTCCCCCAACGTCGGGACGCCGCCATCGACCATCCCTATGGGACTGCGGGTATTGGCTATGGCTCTGCGTGCAGTGTTTATCGGGGCGCTCGTGGTCGTGACCGTGCGCGTGAGCAGCCCCCAGAGCGAGACCTTTGCGTCCGTTTACGAGACCCCCGGCGATCTGGTCAGGCTTTCGCTGGGATTTGCGGTGTGTCTGTTGATCGTGATCCATCTTTTCATGCTTCCCAAGGACGCCGAGGGATATCGGACCTGGGTCTACCTCGGCCTTGTGGTCGCCCCGCTCGCATTGGCGGTTGCCTTCGTCATCTGGTGATACGCGCCCAACACAGGCGTCTCTCTTTGGGAAAGGTCACGTAGCGCGGACATCGCTGCATGACTGGACGCACTTGCTGCTCGCTGCGACCCATCAGGCCACGTACGTCTTGTTATCCGCGCCCAGTGCAGGGGAAGCGATTGCGGCTGCGGGGGCTGCCCGAAAGGCAGGATCGAGCGGCACCGGAAGCGCCGGCATGGCGGCGCCCTCGGGGTTGGTGAGCACGTGGTCGAACACGCCGCGCGCGGTGTAGTGCGGGTCCGTCAATGCATCACCGAGGTTCGCAACGATGGAGCAGCAACAATCTTTGCCGGCGAAACGCGAACGCCAGGTGTCTGCCGTCGATTTTTCGCATCGTCACGAAACTCGCCCTCGAGACCGATCAGGTCGCAGAACGTCTCCCAGAACTTCTGTTCGAGCGGCGCAGCCGCCAGCACTCTGCCGTCCTTGGTGGGATAGAGTCCATAGCGGGGCGAACCGCCGGTGACGTAGCCCGCCCCATTTCCCGGCCAAGTGCCCGCAACCAGACCATGGCCGATCGCCCAGAACATCAGCGGGAAAAGATTATCCGCCATCGCCACATCGAGGTGGCGCCCGCGTCCCGTCCGGCGACGCTCCTCCAGCGCCAACAGAATGTTCACCACCGCCGGGTATGCGCCCCCCGCGATGTCCGCGATCAGCGTCGGGGGCAGCACCGGCCGCGACGGATCGCCCATCGACAACGCCAGCAGACCTGCATCGCTGATGTAGTTGAGGTCATGGGCGGCGACGCCGCGTTTGGAACCGGTTTGCCCATATCCCGAAATTGAGCAGTAGACGACCGTGGGATTGAGCCTGGTCACGGAGTCGTAGTCGAGGCCGAGCCGCTCCATGACGCCCGGCCGGAATTGCTCGACGATGACATCCGCGCGTTTCACCAACGGCTGCAGCCGGGCGCGCTCATCGGCGTTCTTCAGGTCGAGGGCAACACTGCGCTTGCCGCGATTGAGGAGCGCGNTGGGGGCACGGCCGCGCATCTCCTCGCCGCGTGGCGGCTCGATCTTGATGACCTCCGCGCCGGCTTCGGCCAGCAGCAGCGTCGCCAGCGGCCCCGGTAGCAAGGTCGAGAAATCGAGGACGAACAGACCTTCAAGCGGCCGCATCGGACGTTCCCTGTTCTGGAGAGAGGGGCGATATTTATCGTGCAGATCAATTCGCTTTGGAAGGGCCGGCGCAAGCCCGCTCTTGAAGCGAGCATCTCGCGTTCTGCGCTGGGCTTCCGCAACCTGAGGCACACGGCTAGCCTGTACCGTGCCGATCGGAAAATCGGATTGCAGCGACGGTGAAGGCATGTCCAAGGACAACGTGACGGTGGGGTTCGTCGGGCTGGGCACCATGGGCGGCCGCATGGCCGCCAACGTGCAAAGAGCCGGCTTCAGGCTGATCGTCCACGACCTGCACAGGCAGGCGGCCAGCCATCATCTTGCCGACGGTGCCGTCTGGGCAGCGAGCCCCGCTGCCCTCGCAAGGCAGGCCGACGTCATCTTCTCCTCGTTGCCGGAGCCGAGCGATGTGGAGGCGGTCGCGCTCGGGCCAGATGGGCTCATTGCCGGCATCAAGCCCGGCGCCGCCTATTTCGACCTGTCGACCAATTCGCCGAGCGTCGTGAAGAAGCTCAACGCTGCCTTCGCCGAGAAGGGTGCGCACATGCTGGACGCGCCCGTGAGCGGCGGCCCGGCAGGGGCGGCGTCCCGCAAGCTCGCGATCTGGGTCGGCGGCGACGAAAGCGCCTTCAAGGAGCACAAGGCCGTGCTCGACGCGATCGGCGACAAGGCCGCCTATATCGGCCCAATCGGCAGCGCCACCGTGGCCAAGCTCGTCCACAACATGTCGGGCTATGCAGTCGTTTGTGCGCTCGCGGAGACGTTCACCATGGGGGTCAAGGCGGGCATCGAGCCGCTCGCGCTGTGGCAGGCGGTCCGCCAAGGCGCGGCCGGGCGCCGCTTTACGTTCGACGCTTTGATCGACCAATTTCTGCCCGGCAAGTACGATCCGCCGGCCTTCGCGCTCAAGCTCGCCCACAAGGACGTTTCGCTCGCCAACGCGCTCGGCCGCGAGTTGGGCGTCCCCATGCGCATGTGCAACCTCACGCTCGCCGAGATGACGGAAGCTCTCGCGCGCGGGTGGGGCGGCCGCGATTCGCGTTCGGTGATGCTGCTGCAGCAGGAACGCGCGGGTGTCGAGATCGCCGTGGATCCCGAGCGGTTGCGCGCAGCGCTCGCGCCGGCCGCCTCGAAGGAGGGCGCAAAGCCCGCCTGACGTCCGCGGTCGCCGTCACTCGCTCCCTGCGAGGCCGGCCTTGCGCACGATGTCGCCCAGGCGCGCGATCTCGACTTCCACGAATTTCCGCAATTCGTCGGGCGCGGGCGAAACGACCGGGATCAGTCCCTGGCGCTGAATGAACTCTTCGCGGACATCCGGTTCACGCAGAACCACGCGCAGGTCGGCGTGGAGCTTGTCGACGATCGAGCGCGGCGTCTTGGCCGGCGCTACCAGCATCCACCATGACGCCGCGTCGTATCCGGGCACGCCGATTTCGGCGAGTGGCGGCACGTCGGGAATGGCGCCGACGCGGTCTTTTGTCGTCACGCCGAGCATTCGCACCTTGCCGCCATCTGCGAGCGGCAGCGCGAGCGGGATGGGCGACGTCATCACCGCAATATGTCCGCCGGCGAGATCGTTGAGCGCAGGCTGCATGCCCTTGTAGGGAATGTGTTGCATCGGGATGCCGAGCCTCATCTTGAGGAGCTCGCCGTTGAGATGCTGGCCGGTCCCGGGGCCGGCCGAGCCGAACGATAGTCCGCCCGGAGTGGAATGCGCGAGCTTGACCAGATCCTCGATTGAACGCACCGGCAGCGCGGCGTTGATCAACAAAACCTCGGGTGACCGGGCAATCTGCACGATCGGGATGAAATCGGTGAGCGGATCGTACGGGAGACTTCTGTGCAAGGAGACGTTGGTCGCCATGGTCGTGCTGGCGGCGGTCATGAGCGTATATCCGTCGGGCGCCGCATGCGCGACGAAGACCGAGCCGGCGATCGAACTCGCACCCGGCCGGTTCTCGATCACGAACGATTGGCCATAAAGCCGCTCGAGCTTGCTGCCGATCAGCCGGGCAAGGATGCTGTACATGCCACCGGGCGCGGAAGGCGCAACGATGGTGACGGTGCGGTTCGGATAATCTTGCGCCCGCGCGCCCGAAGCGGCGAACAGGACAAGACCGATGAAGGCGCATATGGCGCGCCGTGGGCGTTGCCTGAGCGAGAGCGCAGTCATGGCGTTCATGAGTTCACAAGCCAATATTCCCGAACATGTCCCCATCGGACGACGCCTCGCCCTTATGCCCGCATTAGGATTGCTGCAGATGTCCGGTCTTGATCCACAGCCGCGCGCCCGCCGCACCCGCGACGGCGGCGAGACTGGAGCCTCTCGGCAGTCTCAGCCAGGAGTGCTGAGTAAAGGTCTCGCCTCCTTCCTCAAAACTCCCCGCAAGCACGAGAGCTTCAAAACCGCCGGGAACGTCGAGCAGAACGCCGGCGTCTGCGCGCCACTCCTCGATGCGCACGTCTTCCCGGCCATCGTTGAAAAGCGGGATGAGCCTCACACCCTCCCGTCCCGCCGCTGCCACGGCCTCGGCCCGCCTGGTATCGATGGTGACGTGCGAGCGGTCGGCGGGATCGAACTGAAAGAGCTTCACGAAGATCGTGCAGCCCGCCTGCGAACGGGGCGTATGGCGCGAGGCCGGCGGATTGCGGACATAACTGCCCGCGGGATAATCGCCGCGCTCGTCCTGAAAGATTCCGTCGAGAACGAAGAATTCTTCGCCGCCTGGATGGATGTGAGACGAGAACGCGCTCTCC
>VAZL01000857.1 GCA_005883445.1 Alphaproteobacteria bacterium
CGGAATGCGTCGGCATCTACCGCATCGGCGAAACAGTAGTGCACGTAGGATTGACCGTCGTAATTGCGCCCCTGGCCGCGACGGATTTGAATGTCGCGCTCGCGGTGGAACGCCAGCATGTCATCGGCTGCTCGAAAGCCCCCCGGCGGCACGGGCAACTCTACTATGTGCGGATAATCCCGCTCATTCATGCGCGCGGTGATTTCACTCTTGCGGCGCGTCATTCAACCTCGCTTGGCTCGGCCGCATCTCGCCGATCAGCGACGCGTCGCCCGACTGGCTCAAGATGAAAAACCTAGGCGTCGGCGGTGAAGCGCGAAGCCGAGGAAGATTGGGGCCGATGAAATTGCCACCGGCACAGGCTTTTATTCAGGTTGTGCACATGCGACTGATGGCAAGCCAGCGCGGCACGCCCAGTCGTCATACGCTACCCATCCCTGGGTAGCTACCCCGATCGCGCCAATTAGTGCGGATACCACAACAATCACTGCCCCGACCTGTTGCCAACGCGTGAGCGTGAGCCCGAAATATCTGACTTCGATTGGCTTGCCGTCCCAGTAAAGGTTTCCTCGTCGATCAATGCCTAAGCAGTCTTGTTCCTCCATAGCGATTTCCCGAACCCCGGGCGGCCACCTTTCCTTGTTCGCCTTCCAAAGCGGAACCTCTCTCAACTCGTCCTCTCTCGAGCGGGCTGTCATGAGTAATACCTCCGGCACGTTGCTACTCTGGTGTGAATTTAACCCGATGAGTTGACGAGGATTGGGCAAGTGACGGAGACCATGAAGAACCGGGTCATGATTTTCGGCCCGAAGGTTGCTGATGGCACCTACGTCGTCGAGCTTAGGACGGCCGAGGGCGAGGCGTTGGCGATTTCAATACCGCAACAGCTGTGCACGCTTCGTGTTCGGCGTCGCCGCCGCCTCATGCAACACTCGCTTCCAGGGCGGCGCTACGGCTTTACCGGGGTTTGCACCGGCCGATCGCGCCCAGCGTTGCCTGGCGCCTTCCCTCTTACCTCGTCGGCGCGCACGAGCAGTGTCGGTGGCATGTCGAGGCCGAGCACTTTCGCCGCCGCAGGTTGATCACCAGCTCCAATTTCGTCGGAAACTCAAGCGGCACATTGCCCAGCTTTGTGCCCTTCAGCCACACGCCGAAATAGGTCGCGATAATTCAGCGTGGACTCAGGCGTCCCTTTCACATTTCTGCATGAAACTGTTCTTTGCAGCGCCAGAGAGCTTCTTGCCTTCCGCGCTCACCGCCTTTGGCTCACATGCCTCCCGTTTGCACTTTTTCAGGAAGCTGTTGAGCGCGGCGCCAGCCAGGGGCTTGCCATTCTTGTCAACCGCTTTGGTTGCGCACGTTTCTTGCGCCATTGCCGGGCCGAGCGCCAAGGCCGCAATCATTCCAGCAAGAAGAATTCGTTTCATGGACTTTCTCCTGTTAGTGAACCTGCCGTTTATAGCAAAATTGCAGACCCAAGTGCCGCTCAGCGTGTGGGTAGATGTTCGATGACCTCGTATGGAAACGGTGTCATAGCTCAGATATGCGCTCTTCTTATTCTCGGCCTGCCTTCCTGGATTTGATCCAACGGTCGAGCATTCCCTGGCCTTGCCAGCCCGCGCTGTCGGGTCGCAATTCACCCATCGTTAACCGCTCTGCCGCAATGGTGCGCGCCTCGGGCGGCGCGGGGATATGGCCGTAGTTGAATAAACAGACGGGTCCTGAAACTCGGTGTCGCCAGTGTTCGGCCCCTAGAACAAGGACATTTGCGGCCGCCGCGTCATCTCGATTCAGAACAATTCAGGTTTGCCCCAAGGATGCCTATCCGTTCAGTGGCAGGCCGAGCGTGCGCGGGATCCATGCGTGCCATTTGTCAAATTTGCGACCGCAAGGAGAGTGCACCATGACTCCACGCAGCATCAAGGAGCAACCGGGGCGCGGCTTGACAAGGTGTTCGAAGAATATCGACGAGACGCCGCGCGGGAGAACCTGCGACGCCATCATGGGCATCATCGAGGAAGGCCAGGAAGTGATGAAGGAGTTCAAGGGGGCGCTCGCCCTGGATGGAGGCCTCCTCGCGGCGGCGCAGGTGGTCGAGCATTACGAGATCGCCCGCTACGAACACTCAAAACGTGGGCCGCTGAGCTCGGCCTAACCAGGCGGTGAAGCTTCTGGAGACGATGCTTGGCGAGGAAAAGAAGACCGACGAAACGCTCACCAAGCTCGCGCAAAGCGAGGTCAACCACCACGCGCAGGCGGCGTGACGCCAATGCCGGAGGAAGGACGAAGGTCATTCCCACCGCGTGAGGATTGTCGCGGCATCGGCGGTCTCTATCTGTTCCGTATACTGGGCGTGATAGAGCCGCATCAGCATGTTGTGACCTTCGTCAGACGAGCTGCACACCGCGTCGCGCACGACGATGACGCGGTAGCCGATATCAACCGCGTCCAGTATCGTTGCCAGCACACAAACATCGGTCTCGGATCCCGAGACGATCAGCGCGTCCGCCTCGCGCTCCCGCAAATGCTCGGCCAGCCTGGGTTCGGAGAGGGCGGAATAACGTGTTTTGTCGATGACGGTCGCCGGCGGGCAAAGCGCCGCCAGCGGCGGCATCAACTCCAATAACCGCAGATCAAGGCACTCGCGGGTCGCTATGCGCCAGCGCGTGTAATAGCGCCGCCACATGCCTGGCATCTGGTCGGGACGTTCGGGCGGGATGAAGCGGGTGAATACGGTTCGTTCGGGATGACGGTTCGCGAGCGCCGCCGCGACCGGCAAGACTCTGTCCATCCATGGCGTGGGCCAAGGACCTTCGGCCGAAAAAATGCGCTGCATGTCCACGCACAGGTGGACGCTGCGCTCAGTCAGGGGAAGAGGCAACAGCTGATCGCCCATGCCACGCTCAGCCTTCTACACCCATCGCCGCACCTGCCATGCGAGCACCGCGACGGCGAGCCACGAAGCCGACGCGTTTCACCGTGAACGCCGTATCCCAGTCCGCCGCGGCCGGAGTCGACACGAGGTTGAGCAATTTTATATTCGATTCTGCTTCCCAGACACCGCCACAGCGGATGCATTCCGCAATCGCTTTGGCGGCGAATGCTTGACCTATCGGGGAAGCCGGATGGACCGGCGGTGAAGCGCGAGGCGGAAGACTGGGGCAAATGACCCGCCCTCATTCGCTGCCGTGTGAACGCTGAGGCGAAAAATAGGCCGCCCAAAGGAAAGGGCGGCCCAAGGCTCGGAAGTGTAGATAAAGACTGGGTGCCGTCATGAGCGGAGACTCAATGACAGCGAATCATGTTGAGCACGAAATTGCGACTTTTCCCGGATCACCGGGGCGGCCAGCAGCGTCGGCGCGGAAACAAGAGGCGGAAGAGGACTGGGGAAAAAGGGCGGTGACAGAACTTGAGCGCAAGCACTTAATCGAGACCGACCGACAGATTGCCGAATGCGAGGCGTATATCGCCAAGCAACGCGACCTAATCGAAAGGGCGATTC
>VAZL01000858.1 GCA_005883445.1 Alphaproteobacteria bacterium
CGCAACCCCGTACCGCCGCCGGCGCTGCTCAATGCCATCGACCGCATGATGCCGATGCTGCGTTTCTTCCGGCACGGCGACGGCAATTTCGCGCTCTTCAACGGCATGGGCCCGACGCCGACCGACCTGCTCACCACCGTCCTCGCCTACGACGACGCGCGCGGCGCGCCGCTCGCGAACGCGCCTCATTCCGGCTATCAGCGCCTGGAAAGCGCCGGCACGCTCGTCCTGATGGATGCCGGCCGGCCGCCGCCGATGGCGGTGAGCCAGGAAGCCCATGCCGGCTGCTTGTCGTTCGAACTCTCGACCAAGCAGAATCGCATCGTGGTCAATTGCGGATTGCCGGTGGCGGGCCGCGAAGGCTGGCGGCAAGTCGCACGCACGACCGCCGCGCACTCCACCGTGACGTTCAACGATACGTCCTCATGCCGCTTCATCGAAGCGGGGCCCATCAAGCGCATGCTCTACGGCACGCCCATGATTGCCGGTCCGCGGGAAGTCGCGGTCGCCCGCGAGGAGCAAGCGGACGCCGTCATACTGCGCACGTCGCACGACGGTTACGCCGACATCTTCAACGTCATCCACCAGCGCGTGCTCATGCTCGCCGGTGATCAGTTCGCGGTGCGCTTTCACCTGCATCCGTCGGTCAAGGCCAACCGGCTGGCCGACGGGCACAGCGCCATGCTGGCGATGCCGAACAGGGAGGTGTGGACGTTCAGCGCCTACGAGGACCGCGTCGACGTCGAGGAGAGCGTCTACCTCGCCGGCCCCGACGGACCGCGCCGCACGGTGCAGCTCGTCATCTACGGCCGTGCCCGCAACACGATGCGCGTGCAGTGGACCTTTGCGCCGCACGCCGTGCAAGGCACGGGCCCCGCCGGCCCCCGCCGCGGTCGCGACGACGAACCGCAGCTGCCATTGTGAGGTTGGTTCGCGCAGCTTTGAATGCCACGCTCGCTGTGATACCCGCTAGTGCCGCGAACCCGAAGTTCGCACACATCGTGCGGCAAGTGCGGTTGCGAACTTCGGGTTCAAGAGCGGCACTAGGATCATAGAGTTGCTAGTGTCCCTTTGATTCCGAAGTTCGCATCAGAGGGCGCTGCGAGGGCTTGCGAACTTCGGAATCGGGACACTAGTTCGATCATGACCGAACGCCTCCGCCGCGTCTCTCGCGCCCTCATTTCCGTTTCCGACAAGTCGGGCGTCGTCGAGTTCGCGCGTTCGCTGGCGGCGGAGGGAGTGGAGCTCATCTCGACCGGAGGCACGCGCAAGGCGCTGGCGGACGCCGGCCTTCCCGTGCTCGAAGTCTCCGAGGTGACCGGCTTCCCCGAAATGATGGACGGCCGGGTGAAGACGCTGCATCCCAAGATCCATGGCGGCCTGCTCGCCATCCGCGACAACGCGGATCACGCCGCCGCCATGCGTTCGCACGACATCAAGCCGATCGATCTCCTCGTCGTCAGCCTCTATCCGTTCGAAGCAACCGTCGCCAAGGGCGCCGATTTCGAAACCTGCATCGAGAACATCGACATCGGCGGTCCCGCCATGATCCGCGCCGCGGCCAAGAACCATGCCGAGGTGGCGGTCGTGGTCGATCCCTCGGACTACGCGGTCGTGCTGGCCGAGCTCAAGCAACACGGCGGCGCGACGACGCTCGCGCTGCGGCGCAAGCTCGCCGCCAAGGCCTATGCCCGCACCGGCGTGTATGACACCGCCATCTCCAATTGGTTCGCGGATCAGCTCTCGGATCCCGCGCCCGCCTTCCGTGCGATCGGCGGCCACCTGGTCGAACCGTTGCGCTACGGCGAGAACCCGCATCAGTCGGCGGCGTTCTATCGCACCAGCGATCTGCGCCCCGGCGTCGCCACCGCGCGGCAGGTGCAGGGCAAAAAGCTTTCCTACAACAACATCAACGACACCGACGCGGCTTACGAATGCGTCGCCGAATTCGATCCCCAGCGCACGGCGGCCTGCGTCATCGTCAAGCACGCCAATCCCTGCGGCGCCGCCGAGGGTGCAAGCCTCATCGAGGCCTATCGCAAGGCGCTCGCCTGCGATCCGGTGTCGGCCTTCGGCGGGATCGTGGCGGTCAACCGCAAGCTCGACGCCGAGGCCGCGCGCGCCATCACCGACATCTTCACCGAGGTGATCATCGCGCCCGAGGCGAGCGAGGAAGCAATCGCCGTGGTCGGCGCGAAGAAAAACCTTCGCTTGCTCATCGCGGATGGCCTGCCCGATCCGCGCGCGGCATGATCACCTCGTCGTCGCGCACCGAGCCGCCGGGCTGGATCACCGCGGTCGCGCCCGCCTCGACCGCGGCCAGAAGGCCGTCGGCGAAGGGGAAGAACGCGTCCGACGCGACCACCGAGCCTTTGGTCAGCGGCGCTTGCAACCCCGCCGCCTTGGCGGCGTCCTCGGCCTTGCGCGGCGCGACCCAGGCTTCCACCGCATGGAGCCCGACGGCGCCGTTCGCTGCCATTGCGGCGGTGAGCCGCCGCTCCGCGTCGCCGATCGAATCGAGTGCGCGGTCGAGCGCAAGGCGATCGAAATAGTCGGAAATGACGATGCCGCGCGCGGCGCGGGCGATGTGATCGAGACGAAAGA
>VAZL01000859.1 GCA_005883445.1 Alphaproteobacteria bacterium
GATCTCAACGAAATCCCGGTCATCGCGGCCAGGTTTTCGATCCTGAGCCCTCAACTTGACATCTGGCAACGCTCGCCACAACGGCTCCCGCCGGCGCTGGCAATGCGGAGCCGGCTTAGCGTGGATATTTGCGACTACCCGCAGTAGGCGCAGCAGGCTGTTCGGTGCGCCTTCCGCGCCGGTTACCGTGAGCGGGATGCGGTCGTTCGCGACCCGACCCCCCCTTGCGGCACGGGCGATCACTAAACACGACGCGAACGGAATCCCCTTTAGTCGACATCCTGGTCATTACCCGGGCTTCGTCATTTTCGAGAAAACGATTCATGGCATTAGGCGGACTCAGGCGGGCGGTCGGCGGCAGCCATGACCAGACGGATCAGGTCGGGAAGCGAGGCCACACCGGTCCTCTTCATCACGGCGGATCGATGGTTCTCGACGGTGCGCTGGCTGATGCCCAGGTCGTGAGCGATGATCTTGTTTGGACGTCCTCGAACCACGAGGTCCATGATGTCGCGTTCGCGCGGCGTCAGACGGGCGATGCGCTCGGATGCCGTCTTGCGCCACTCGAGAAGCTTTCCCGAATCCCGGATGCGCTCGAGCGCGCGTCCTATGCTCGCCAGAAGCTCGTCGGGGCGAACGGGTTTCTCCAGGAAGTCGGCGGCTCCGGCCTTCATCGCCTGGATCGCCATCGCGATGTCGCCATGGCCGGTGATCATAATCGCTGGCAAGCCACGGTTCTCGGCCTTCAATCGCTCCAGCAGAGCGATTCCACCCATGCCTGGCATCAAGGCATCGGTTACAAGGCATCCTTTCCGATCCGGCCGGTCGACCGCGAGAAACGCCTCGCCGCTGGCATAGGCCTCGGCCAAATAGCCGTGTTCGTGAAGCAATTCTTGCATGTCGTCGCGCACGGTGCGGTCGTCGTCGACGACGAAAACGGTGGGCCGCGGGCCGCCTGTTGCCGATAGATCCGCCTGTCGCGCGGTCTTACCGGACTTCGGCCGTTGCTTCGCGGCGAGGAAGCCCTGGATCTGCTGCGTCAGCGTTTCTGGTTCGGCCGGCTTGCTGAGATGCACGCAGCCCGCATGGGCTATCTTGCGCAAGGTATCGCTCGATATGTCGCCGGTCAGGATGATGGCCGGTATTTCGCGGTGCAGTGACTCGCGCAGCCGGGCGATGACCTCGGCGCCGGTCAGCTCCCCCGGCAGGTTGTAGTCGGCGATGATGACGTCCGGCAGCAATGCCCCGCGGGCCGCCAGTGCGAGCGCCTCGTTCGCGCCGGCGAGGGCGGTCGTCCGGTGTCCTTCTCCCTCGAACAGTATCGCGAGCATCTCGCGTACCTCGGGATCATCCTCGACGATCAGGATCGCGCCGGTGGGGCCCGCGATCGCCTCCATCCGCTTCGCTCCGCGTGGCAGCCGCTGCTTGTTCTCTCCGAGCGGCACCCCTATGGCGAAGACCGACCCGCGGTCCGGCCAGGAGTGGACCTCGATGGTGTGGCCCAGGAGATCGCTTATGCGTTGCACGATGGAAAGACCCAGGCCGAGACCGCGGTTGCGCTCGCGGGCGACGTTGTCGAGCTGATGGAATTCCTCGAATATCGCCTTCAGTTGTCCCGCGGGAATGCCTATCCCTGTGTCCCACACCTCGATGCGCAGCTTGTCGCCGCGCCGGCGGCAGCCGAGCAGGATCTTGCCCCGCTCGGTATATTTTACGGCGTTCGCAAGCAGGTTGCGGAGCGTCTGCTCGAGCAGGCGCGGATCGCTACGCACGTTCAGACCGCTCGCGACCACGAGCCAACCGAGCTGCTTCGCCATAGCGTGGTAGGCGAACTCCGTTCTGAGGCGATCGAGCAAGGTGCCGATCTATTCAGCATGCCCGACATCGCGCTGAGCGTCTCCTCGAGCTTCGCGACCAGCCTGGAGCCGCTCTGGTCCTTGATCCTCTTTCCCAGTATCCCGCGCAGCAGGCTGAGTGTCTGCAGCGGCTGGCGTAGGTCATGGCTGGCGGCGGCGAGGAAGCGCGACTTTCCGAGATTGGCCCGCTCCGCCACAAGCTTGGCGGCCTCCAGCGCCTCGCTCGCCCTCTTGCGCTCGGTGATGTCGTCGAGCATCACCAGGATCTTCCGCGTGGCCAGGGGCTCCTCGCGAATCTCCAGCGCGTTCACGAGCAGCGATCGGATTCCCCGCGGAGGAAGCTCGACGTCGATTTCGTGATCCTCGATGACCCCCTCGCCGCGTCGGAGGCGATCGAGAAAGCCGCGCAGCGCCGCGATATCGAGGCGGTCATCATCGACCGCGTCGAGTTGTCGGCCCACGATCTGCCCAGGCTCGACCGAGAAGGTGCTGTAGAAGGAGCGGCTCGCGGAGATGACGCAAAGCTCCTCATCGAGCACGACGAGCGGCTGGCGAATGGTGTTGATGATG